>NZ_JWIM01000135.1:0-2327 GCF_002896535.1 Mesotoga sp. B105.6.4
TACTCATGAGTACCCCTAACTTTTCTCTTGCCTTTTGCATATACGGGGTATGATAAGCTACCTTCAAATTCAACTTAACTACTCCCATTGCCCCGGCGTTTTGTAAATCTTTGGATAATTTCCCAACTTGCCCTTCTGAACCAGCAACTACAACCTGGTAATTTGAATTAATCTCCGAGATCCAAATATCATTATAGCCTTTCATTAACTCCTCGACTTTAACTGCTGAAAGTCCGTTAACTGCTACTACACTGCAGACCTCGTCTGAAGATGATTGTGTAAACTCTGCCCAGCACCGTATCACTTCAAGACCATCTTCCAATCCGAGCATATTGGCTGCATACAGGAGTGAGTACTCTCCAAAACTGTGACCTGCCAGTAAGTCGTAAGTAATCCCTCGCTCTAACAGCAACTCGAAATACAAAGCAGATGTCACGAACAAAGATATTGCCGTTAGTTCGCTTGAGTCGAGCATCGAATCATTCTCTGGATTACAAATCATGTCAAACACATCTATATTAAGGTAATCACTTGCTCTGTCTATTAGACTTTTCGAATTACCGATATCTTTTCCTGTTATTGCTTTAGCCATTCCCGGATATTGACTACCAAAGCCGGGAAACAACAGACATATTTTGCCCATCGCTTTGATCTTTCATGCTTTTCTTATCATATGGCCACCATCAATTTTGTAGCATTCGCCTGTTATCCATTTCGCTTTGTCAGATAACAGATACTCGATCAAGTTGGCCACATCAACCGGATCTCCCAACCCAAGAGGATATGAATCTTCAAAGGCCTTCTTTTGCTCATCGGACAGGTTTTTGAAGAAGTCATCTACCATTTCCGTCTTCACTATTCCTGGAACAACCGCGTTCAGTCTTATGCCTTTTAATGCAAGCTCTGAAGCCGTTGCGGGAATGAATCCTTCAAATGCCCCTTTGCTGGCAGCATAAATTGATTTGCCCATCGCTCCCTCATGTGCCGCCAACGAAGAGATGAGCACAAAAGAAGCGTTTTCTGCAAAGTACCCGTTCTTGGAGAACATAGAAACCAACAGCATTGCGGAAAAAGTGTTCAGGTTGAATACATCGAATATCGTCTGCTTCTTCACAAGAGAGAGAGGCAGCGTCTCTTGTATCCCGGCACAGTGAACAAGCCCGGATATAGGTCCAACTGTCTCTTTGACTTTTTTCGCATAATCCTGAAGTGAATCAAGATCCGATAGATCCCAGGGAATTATTACGTACTTTTCTTCTGAATAACCTTTGACAGTTTCTTCAAGCTTGACGGCTGTTCTAGAAGTCAAAACAACATTCGAGCCTCTTTCGATAATGGTTCTTGCAGTACACCTTCCAATACCGCTTGAAGCGCCGGTTACTACTATCCACTTATTCATAGTCGGACACTCCTGCACACTTCACTTCTCCAAGTTTCATATGAACTGCACCAATAGATAGACCGCCTCCAAAACCAGCCATGATAATGCTCTTTATATTTGCATTCTCTAATTCATCTTTTAGTTCAGAACAGAGAGTAATGGGCACAGTTGGAGAACTTGAATTTCCGTATTTACCAATTGAGATCGGTACTCTCTCCCAGGGGATCTTTACACTCCTTGCTACTTGTTTAAGCATATATTCATTTGCCTGGTGCAATACCAGCCAGTCTATGCTTTCTGACGATTCGTTTGCTCGTTCAATTAAAGCCTTAATTCTCTTTGGAACATTTCTCGCCACAAAATTGTAAACGTCCATTCCGTTCATATACATATCTATCGGCCGTCTATAACCACCATCTTCGTATTCTTTGTACTGACTACTGTATTCGTTGATTCTATTTCTATAGCCGCCATCAGGAATTATCAGAGCAGATCTTTTAGACCCAATTGTTTCGAAATCGAATGTCCAGATTCCGCCATTCGGGTCTGGTGAGACAACAGATGCCGTTCCCGCATCTCCAAAAAGGAGAGCAGTTACCTTATCTTTTGGCGACACAAAATGCGAATGTGTATCTCCATCAAGTAGAAGTACTAGCTTTCCCGTTGATTTTGCTAGACTTCCCGCAACGAATAGTCCATACGGATAGCCTGAACATGCGATATTAATATCAAACGCTGCAATGTTTTCAGGCAAACCCAGTAAATCTTGGCAGTAGGTTGCGTTGTTTGGCAACAAGTTGTCGGGTGTCTGTGTTACAAAAATCACCCCAGAAAAGTCGTTTCTGTTGTAATTGCCGTATTCGAAAAGTTTACGCGCAGCAAAAACAGATAGATCTAAAGCGGTGATCTCGCCTTCTTTGCTAACTCTTCTTTTCGAAACGCCTGT
>NZ_JWIM01000020.1:0-44990 GCF_002896535.1 Mesotoga sp. B105.6.4
TAGCTAGCGATAGCAGCAGCCTTGTTTCAAGACAGGGGATCGCAGATCTATCTAGAAGATTCTCCAGGATTCAAATCCCTCTAATGTCTTTGAGGGAATACATATTTCTTAGGGATGGAATTTCGCTGCCACAATTAGAGCCATTCTCTCTTGAGCCTTCTTCAGTTAAAGAGATAATAAACTGTACAAACGTACTTTCTGCTTTTGAGGAGTATCTTGAGCGAGGATTCAGGCCGTCTTATATGGAGTGGGACTTTCGAGAGCAAATAGAACACATTATTGAAAAGACACTTCATGGAGATGTTCCGTACTTCGTGCCGCAAATCTCGGATATTCACTTCAGGCTAATGAATGCCGTTGTAGGCTTTTTGGCGATATCGAAAGTTCCAACACTGAACATTGAGAGAATGTGTAGAGAGTGGGGTATAGGGAAGAGAAAACTCTATGAACTTCTTACTGTAATGAACGCAACAGGAATAATCAGAATAGTATATAGACAGAATGATAATCGAACTTTCTCCAAGGGTGAGAAAATATTCTTTGGCGACCCTACTTTCTACTCAATTGGTACAGGAAATACCGGAACAAGAAGAGAAGCCTATGTGGCACAATCCTTTGAAGATTCGGGTAAAAGAATCTTTGCCTGTGCGGATGAGCGAAACGGAGATTTCTCTGTAGATGGCAAGATTATTGAAGTGGGAGGAAGGAGCAAGAAACCAAAGAAAGCAGAGTTCGTAATAAGAGACGATACGGATCTGCCCCATTCAAATTCGATTCCAATGTGGACACTCGGCTTTCAATATTGACAATAGCTCGTAGTTATGCCACGGGATTTTGGACAACAAGTTGTCCACTTCTCCGGATATCTCTGATCAAGCACCAGAAGAAGTTCTTCCAGCTCCTTAAACTTGTATCTCGGCACTTGGAACTCCCTTCAACACAGATTATCGAAAGATAGAGTCCGTATTTGTTTTGCTCTGGAAGAGCAACACTATCGCAATAGAATTAATAGTCCTCTCAAAGATCACATGGTCCAAGATCGAATATGCACAATACTCCGGCGAATGAACTTGAGAAAAATGCTTCCAGTGCTATAATTCAAGCAGAGAAGGAGGTGAATTATGATAAGAATAGCTCAGGCGGAAGCTCTGGAGGCTTTTAAGGTAAAACTCGCCTTTGAAAATGGAGTAGTGGGAACAGTGGATTTCTCTGAGCTGGCCGCATCTCCTCTTTTCGGTCCTCTCAAGAATTATGAGTTTTTTGAAGGCGTTAGCATTGTCAGGGACGGCAGAGCTTTAGCATGGGGAGAAGATCTTGAAAGCTGCGCTGATTCGCTTTTTATGAGGATAACGGGAAAGAAGCCAGAAGAGATCTTCCCCAAAACAAAGGCCGCGGTGTGAATGCCTGCAATCAGTCGGCTGTATGGAATAGTAATCTACATGTACCACGAAGATGAACTTCCTTCACACTTCTATGCTCACGATGGTGAACATTAAGCTATTTAGAAATAGAGTCACTGGCAGTCATCGCAGGAGCCTTACCTCACAGAGCCCCGGGACTCGGATTGAATGGGCTTCAATGCACCAGAATGATCTTTCGGCAGCATGGGGTGATGCGAAGTCTCTGCAACTCTAAAAAATAGCACCGTTGAAATAGAACTCCTGTATTCTTTCCGACTCCACGTCTAGTGAATTGCCTGTACGTTTCTATGCTTCACTTCATGCAACCCTTGACGTTCTGTCGAATGTCAGATGCCACCGGTGCAAATAGGTACTGTCCGGTTCCTCAGATTCCAATTTTCGTTAACGCTCAGAACAGCCCCTAAAGCTCCTACGAGACGCCAGACCCCACTTCATGACTTGAAAGGTTGAGGGAAAATGAAACGAGTTGGTCCGGTTGTCATCCCGTAATGCTCCTGTACGGGATCTCCCATCAAAGAGCCGCTTTTCGCTGGTCGCTGACGAAGACAACGTTGTCCGTCAACGGTCCGCCGTCCACCGAGAGAGCAGACAGCCATCAAAGAGAAATCATTGTTCTTTGTTCCAGAGCAAGGATCTGTTCTTCGTTCTTGGTCAAGGTGAGATCAAAGAGGTTCTTGTGACGGCGTAATTCCAACCTGACTGGTTTCTTCTCTCTCTCCCTCTTCTCTCGTGAGCGAAGCGAACCTCTCCAGAACGCTCTTTCTCAATGGTCTTTGTTTGGACGGCACAGCCGGAACTGGCCTCGCCGAAGGCGAGACTGGCCTTTGCGAAGCAAAGACTGGCCACCGAACGTGACTGGCTAGTTCGTTGCCCTCCTGCCGAAGGCAGCCTTGCGTCCCCGGACGCTTCTCCGGGCATTGCGTCCCGGCATGATCTTTGCCGGCCTTGCGTCTCATTTCACCAGTGACTGGGTCTCTCTCTTCCCTAGGACGGCTCTTGGAAAAATGGAGTCCCTATTTTCAATGCGGGAACGTAGAACAACGTTTCCGGGATGTAAATAATGGAGGCTGTCTCAATTTTTATTGTCTTCCTGCGAAGCAGCTCTGACCCGCGCGGTCTTCGCGGAACTAGCGTTCCTTCAAAAAACGGTATCTGTCCCCATTTTTTCCATTTTTTCAATTAGGCCACACAGAAGTCAAACATTTCGTGGTCTAACCGGCTACTACCCCTAGTTGATACTCCTGGCGATCACCACAGATGATAATCTTATGCACATTATCTCGGGGAGCTCTTATTCACAATGATCTCCACATTTCACATTGCCTCAAGCTCGATTTTAGAAGACGAGAAGTACGTAACATCAAGGTCGAATGAATCGAAAGCCCATCGGAACAGTGCGTCGGTTATCTCACGAGCCGTTACTGAACTCCTCAAGGTGAACCTTGCAATGCCCCCTGCATAACTCTGTCTGTGAACCTCCGCAATTCCATCAATCTGTTCAAGAGCCTCTTCAAACTCCATAAGCTGTCTATAACTACTGAGTCCTGTGATCAGAACCTCGATCTGTTCCATAACAACGTATTCATCGGGTTGCTGCGCGAATAGCTGATCAACGAAGTAATTTGCCAGCATTGTGCTTGCTGCTCTGAGAGCTTTCTTTGACGCTATTCCTTCACTTACATCCAGAGCAGAACCTTCTACTCCATCTGCTGCGAGAATTCTTCCAGTGTTCATGTCAATTATTCGAGCCTCAACTCGTGCCCTGCAGGATACCATATTATGTATGTCTTCAACCCATTCGCTAAGAGCTTCACCTATGATAATCATGTCAGCATCAAACTGCCGAGCAAGAGATATGGCATTTCTCACGTCATGGATTGCTGCAAAAGCCATTTCCGTATAGCGAATCTCGGCCACCTTTATCTGGTCAACAACATTAAAACCATGTTCGACTAGTACTCTGATAATCTCTGTCTCAGCTGCAGGATCTGGTATACGCGTCTCCACACGCCTTCTTATATGGGTCTCCGGGATCATAACAACGATTGATTTACTTAGAACAGGATCTCGTTCGCCGTCCTTTACTTCTCGATTATCATCAGGGCGATGAGCTTTGTATTTTTCGATGATACCAGTAACACTCTCGGCTCTCACAAATTCGACGATATCTCCATCAGAGCCAGCAGATCCTGCAAGAAGCGATGCAACAGAGTACTTTTCACTAACTTCTTCAACAATTGCCACACCAATCCCTGTTTTCTGAAAGCCAAGAGAAAGTCCAGTTGATGGATCAATAATCTCTCTACCACGTTCAAAGATTTCTAGATATGAGTTATTCTGCATGCCGACATCAAATCCTGCGTTGACGTATACCTTGCTGGGTTCTGCAATCGCTACGCGACCCTGCCAGGGAACAGGTCGTACCTCACTGACAATGAAGTCGACCAGTTTGTCAATTACCTCTCTGGTAGCCTTCCCCAAGGGCGTCTTTTCGTAGTCAGAAATAGTGAAGTCGATAATACCACCACGAATCAGGACCCCCCCTCCTGTTTCTGTAATAGTCGACTCTGCTTTTCTGCTCTCGATAATAACCCCAGTGTTTGCATCAAATATCCTCATATCCATAGCTATATATCCTCGGACTATGGAAACAACTAGGGGGCCCAGCTGAACTGTGCCAATCTTCTCTTCTGCAAACCCGGTAACTACTGTCTTTACAAGGATCTGAGCACCAAAGAGCTCTCCTACTTTTGCAGCGGTATCTGGTCTGATTACACCAGTCAAGCTCAATCGTTGCTCTCTTAAAATCTCTTCCAAGGCAGAACGTTCGAGTACTATGAATCGACCACTCTGGTGAAGACTGCTAATAAGCATTTCTTCAATACCGTTTGCCAAACCTCTTGGAGCACCCGGAGCAAGAACTTCTACATCTGCAATTGCAACTCGCTTTTTGGGCCCATAGAATTCAATCTCACTAGCTGTAACAACAAGCTCACAGCATAGAACTACGGCAAGAAGCAGAACTACGACCAGAAGAAGTCGTGGAGAACTCTCAGAACTCTTCTTAATAGACATCTAGTAATCCCTCCTTGTCTCAAATGATGCACAGATTATTAGCTCTGACGAAGACAATTGAAATAGTATGAGCTGTTTACTTGGATCTGGTAGTCATAGGGAGTATCGAACGAATGGCAAAAGCTTTGACATTGTGCGAGTAGAACTTGGTTGGTCATGCTCAATACAACTTCACGCAACAAAAAACAAAATGCAGAGCTTCCCAATAACCTGAGAGGACGTAGATGGATGTTTCTCACTTATTGAAGCTGAAGAAAGTGTTCAAGATAAGGACAAAGCTGCTCATCGACAAATACTATCTTAGGAGTCGCCCTAGATTATTGGAAACTCATAGGTTTCCTCTCTGACAGCCCAGAAACCTCACCAGGTAACAGACATGTACTCAGTTCTCTACAAAGGAAAAGAAGAGGAAAAGATGTTGCACTTCAATGGTTTCAGGAGACTCGCCATTTGTAAAGATACGTGGATCTCATAGTACACCAGTCAAACCAACCCAGGAGTTTCCAGATACACCCTACACCTACGGGTCAACTATAGGATAACCATCTCTAAAGATTACCCGCCAATCGTAGTAGACACCATCGTAAGAGCAATCTGCTTTGATTGCGTTGGGATGAATGTATGCGGTCTTGTGGTAGATATCAGAGAAAGCTCTCTCGGAGCGGAGTGTGTAATTTCTCTCATCCAAGTGTGTTATTGTATAGTGATCAGGCGCGAGGGTTGTAGTGTAGATGAGTTTGTTTGCATCCGTGTCATAGATCCTGATTTCTAGAGTATAACTCGACTCATTTGCCACTACTCCTCGAAACTCTGTCGGAAGTCTTCTCCAAATACCTTCCAGAACGCAACCATTCAACAGTACTAAGCTCACCAACAATACAAGTACTATGTACGCTTTTCGCACTGCTTTCACCCCCTCTCGTACCAATTAGACCATAATTCATAATCAAAAAACAACATATCGATCCCCTCGTGGTGAAAAAGGCAAGGAGATACCTCTTCTTGTATCTCTTTTGTCTTCATCTCTCTTTGCACTGCTCTCCTGAATGAAGTTCTATATTACGCAAATGTAAATAAAAAAGTCCGTCCCGAAAAGACCTTCTGCCCGGGGCAGGAGACTATGAGCTCGTGATATCAGCCCTTCTTGTTGATTTCCCAAACTTCGAACTCCAAAACATACTGCTTGAACGCACTCTTCATATCACCGTGGAAGAAGCGGAGTAAATACTCTTTACCGACCAAAATCTAGTTCAGGGGCGTTTTCTGTTTTCGAACGCCCCTTTGTGCTTTGTCTGATAAAAACGAGGAGTATTTATGAATAAATACATTACAGGTAAGTAAATAATAAAGTCTGTCCCAATTTTTTTAAATGTTTTTGCGGTGGTTTGAGACATATTGAAGCGACAAGACAAATAGAGCAATTCCTGAAGTTTTGTCTGTTCAATGAAGTACTTCCTATTACGCTTGAATCAGCTTCTATCGCTGCGACGCACTACGCATATCTTAGAAAACTCGGAACGCCTTTGGATGATATAGATCTTCTCATAGCCGGTATTGCCATCGAAAACGACATGACTTTAGTCACGCACAACATGAAAAACTTCAGCAGAATTCCAGGATTGAAGTTGCAGGACTGGAGAGAATAACTGAATCTCCGCTAATGTTCAGCTTCCCCCATTTGACGTCCCCCACGTCATTCAGAGTTACCAGCACAGGATCTCGCTCAAAAAACCGCTGTGCGCTTAAGAACAACAACGCGCTGATGGCTGTGAAATACGGTTCACCGTTGACCGTTCAAGATCATGAACCCATTCACCGAAAAGGCCGCTGTACGCTTAAAAGCGGTGAACCCGCTGAACGCTGGGAGAGCGGTCCTCCGTCAGCCGTCCAAGAGCAAAAACCCGTCCTCCGATAAGATCAATCGAGAAAGAGCACAGTCGAGACGTTCGCTGCGCTCATGAGAGAAGAGAGAGAGAAAGAAGAAACCAGTCAGAGGCGTTGAAGCTTCCGCCGCCACAAGCATCTCTCTCTTTGATATGCACTTGACCAAGAACGAAGAACTGATCCTTGCTCTGGAACAAAGAACAATGTTTTTCTCTTTGACGGCTGCTCTGCGGAGAACGGTGAACAGTTGACGGAAAGCCTGCTTGAACGCGAATCAAAGGAACGCGGAACTGCTCTTGAGAAAATGGAGTCCCTATTTTGTCGTCTAATAGCGTGTTTGGATAGCCAATAGGGCACTATTACTCTCTATTAACAGAAAAAGATTGCTTTGCCTGCAATGTAACAAGTGGTATATTATTCACAAGAGAGCGTAGCACTTACATTCCCGCATAATCTCATAGACTTGAAGTGTTAATTCCCGGTGCGAGGCCTCGCTAGTGGGGGTGGGTTATGAAGAACAAGCTTCTGTCTGTCTGTTTATTCTTGTTTCTCTTTTCGATTATGTTTCTCCTTCTTGGCTGTCCTACCATTGACAAACCACCAAAACTGACCATACCTGATAAGACAGTAGATGAAGGACAGGTACTTCAGTTCGACCTAAAACAATACGCCGAAGACAAAGACAAGAACACCCTTGCCTTTGCAATAGTATCCGGAGTTGGAGAGATAGTGGGGAGCGATTACAGATACACCCCGACATTTGATGACTCCGGCCAGAAAGAGGTGAAGATAAGAGTAACGAATGCAAAGGATAAGTCAGCAGAAGACACATTCAAAATAACGGTAAACGATGTTAACAGACCCCCTGTATTGGACATACCGGACCAGACGATGAACGAAGGAGAAACCCTTACCCTCAACCTAAACGACTATGCAGATGACCCCGATGAAGACGATCTAACCTTTACTCTAGTATCCGGAGTTGGAGAGATAACCGGTGCGACATATACCTACACCCCCGATTACGATGTACTGAAAAAGGTTAGAGAGTACGACCCGGCAGCCGAGAGTATAGATTTCGAGGTAAGCATAAGCGCGAACGATGGAAAGGGTGGAGAAGCGACCTCTACTTTTACCATAAGTGTAACCGACGTAAACAGACCCCCTATGCTGGACATACAGGACCAGACGATGAACGAAGGGGAGACCCTTACCCTCAACCTGAACGACTATGCAGATGACCCGGACGGAGATGCTCTAACCTTTACTCTAGTATCCGGAGTGGGAAACATAGCGGGATCTACATACACCTACACAGCTACATACACAGATGCCGGAACGAAGACTGTAACTGTGAGAGTAACGGACAATAAGGGCGGAAACGGTCAAGTTGCTTTTGGAATAACGGTCAATAGACTACCTGTGATCAATAAGTTGAGCGGTCCATCCGGAACGATGAACCAGAGTAGCGTCACTTTCAGCTGGGCCGGAGACGATCCCAACGGGAGCATAGCCTTATACGAATACAGAAAAGACGGAGGAAGCTGGACAGACCACGGCTTGAACACGAGTTACACGTGGAGCGGCTACTCAGAGGGCGCTCACGTATTCGAAGTCAGGGCGCAGGACGACGAAGGTGCCTATTCGAATGTAATCTCCTGGAACTTCGTTTACGATATACCCAACATTCCACCGGTAATAGAGAAAGTGAGTGGAATGGAGGGGGCGATAGGGGAAGACAGCAACGCATTCAGCTGGGACGGAGTCGATCCCGACGGGAGCATTACCTTATACGAATACAGAAAAGACGGAGGAAGCTGGACAGACAACGACTTGAACACGAGTTACACGTGGAGCGGCTACTCAGAGGGCGCCCACGTATTCGAAGTCAGGGCACAAGACAGCGACGGCGCCTATTCGAATGTAATCTCCTGGAACTTCACTTATAATGCAGCTTCACAGGAAACCGGAGGCTTCAAAGTGGCCAACTCATGGGGAATAGGGGGATGGGAAAACGTCCCTGACGGTTTTCTGTATATAACCTATGAAGCCATGAAACAGAATAAGGTTCTGTGCTTTGTGGTCGATCCCAAAGACAACTATGAACCCAGAGCGATAGCCATTTTCAAGATATCACACCTGGTCAGGGATGATTGTAGCGTTTATGTAGGCGTAGGAAACCCCTCTTCTCCTTCAAGAGAGAAGAGATTCGATGACTATTATCAACGTAGCGGGCCACACCCTTACCCAGACAACAAAATGGTCTTGGACATAACCGAACTCCTTCCATTCAATAACGAGACGTTATATCTGAAAGTATATGATACGAATACAGGCAGCACAGGCACTATCGAGTTCTTCTCGGTAGAGATATACGACAATTATCCATCGGGTATCCCTTCAAGTGTCTTCACATCCACACAGACACCAAAGAACACCGTCAACAACTCTTATGTGAATGTACAGATCCCGGGCGTCACAGTCTCGGCCGCTTCGAACTACGATCTCTCTTCAAACGATGGAGGTCTTTCAAAGAGACTACTCGAAGGAATGAAAGAAACGATGGGTGTGTATGAAGAGGGAAGAGGCTACAACGAGATAATAAACGGTTACGGCACTGGTCTGAGACCGCCCTCGGTTGAAGAGTGGGAAGAGATAGCAAACAGCTGGTATGAGATGGAGGCTTTTGGTCTGCAGGAGACGCTACCTGTTTCTCTTGACCATTCAAGTTCGATCCACTTTCCACCGATAGGTAATCAGGGAAACGAAGGTTCATGTGTAGCCTTCTCGGTAGGGTATTACACAGCCACTTTTTATGAAGCCTGTGACAGGAACTGGGACCTAAGCGGTGCTCAATGGGTGGGAGGATACTACGGGGCGCCCACTGCTTCCTACCAGGACAGGATACTCAGTCCAGATTTCATCTATCACCAGATAAACGATGGCTATGATCAAGGTTCCGCATACCAGGATGCGATGAAGCTTATATCTAATACAGGCGTGAGCAGCTGGAAAGAGATGCCCTACAATCCTAACGACAGCAAGACATGGCCTTCGGAGTCTGCGTGGAGAGAAGCCCCGAGGTACAGGAGCCGCACCAACGTAATGAGAGTCCTGATGGTAGAAAACGATCAGGACATTCAGACACTGAAATCGTACATAAATGCCGGATATCTAGTTTCCATTTCCGTCGACGCTGACAAGTATGCAAACTTGAGTCCCTCCGACGTATGGAACAGTACGAATTACACGAATCCAAACACTAATCACGCAAACACTATCGTTGGCTACGATGACCATTTGTAAATAATGGAGGCAGTCCGCAATTTACCCAGAAGTAAAACACGATGGCAAATACGTTCTAAGAACAAACAAAACTTACCAATAGAGAGGTTGCTCAATCGTACAAATTACTGTGGAAAGTAGAGAGGGCATTCAGGGAACTGAAGAGCGGACTCGATCTTCGTCCTATATACCATTACACAGACACGAGGGTGAAGGGCCACATAATGATCTGTTTCCTTGCGCTTGTAATGGAGACTGCCTTATGTAGAAAGCTGAAAGAGATTGGAAGTGCTTTCTCTTACGCAGAAATACTCGAAGACTTGAAAGAGATAAGGGCAGTTGAGCTAACGGTAGAAGGCAAACGCTTTCTTGCAAGGACTGAAATGATGGGCAATGCTTACGACGCTTTCAAAGCACTCAAAATAAGACCCCCGGATCTACTCAAAGAGATTGCATAATATACCACTATGGTGGTACGTCTGTTTTTCTTTTCATTTTTCCCCTTGTTTAGCTGTTTTTAGATTCGTTGCTGTCAAAGTTGAGTATGAACGAATATGCTGAACAGCAGATCAGCGATTGTGAATTCGAAGCGATGGCGATGGAGCTATTGAAAGTTCTAAAGAGGAGCTGCTGTACTTCAGGAACTTCAAAGAATACTTTCCGTGCAAAGGAGCCATGGAAACCTTCAATCAATACTAAAAACGTCAGGGAGAAGCATAGATTTTATGCTCCTCCCCGGGAGGAATGTTTGTATGCTTACCAGAATTATTCTTTGACTCCGCCGGCAGTTAGTCCGCCTATAATATACTTCTGGAGAGTGAGAGTGAAGATGATTACGGGTATGAGTATTATAGTGCCAGCGGCCGCCAGTTGTCCCCATCTTGGCGCATACTGACCGAGAAACCCGTTCACCGATATAGGAGCCGTCTTTGTAGAAGTTCCCGTGAGAACAAGCGCATAAATGAATTCGTTCCATGACATTATGAACGCAAAAATTGCGGCCACCATAAGTCCAGGCGCCGTGAGGGGGAGAAAGATCTTCCAGAATATCTGTATTCTGTTGCAGCCATCCACGCGGGCAGCCTCTTCAAAAGAATAGGATATTGAAGAGAAGAATGGCAGAAGCAACCAGATAACATAAGGTATATTAAAACTCGTGTATGCAAGTATGAGCGAAATATATGAATCGGTCATTGCGAGTGAGTCAAACAACATGAACAGTGGCACAGCGAGTGCTATCTGCGGAACCATTCTCGATACCAGGAAGGAATACGAAACGACTTTTCGTCCTTTGAACCTGAATCTCGAGATTCCATATGAGGCCATAGCGCCCACCAGCAAAGAAATAGCGGTCGATGACAACCCCACTATGAGACTGTTCTTTATTGAAGGCAGAAAGTCGCTCTTCCCGAGAACTCTCTTGTAACTCGTGAGATTTGGGTTGAAACTGAAGGGGTTAGAATTGCGAATATCCAAATCTTTCTTGAATCCGCTGCTGATTATGATGAATATCGGAAACAGCTCTACCGCTACTATTATCAGTGCTATGGTAAATAGAATCCACTTTGTTATCGCTCTTTTTCTCCTCATTTTCGCCATAAATACCACCAAACCTTAAAGCGTGTCGATGTCCATATTCTTTCTCACCAGACCGAAAGCGAACAAAAGACTGACAATTATGAGAATGACGGCCATGGAAGAAGCGTAGCCCAGCTTACCAAACTCAAAGGCCTGCTTGTGAATATAGAGTGAATACAGCATAGTTGCGTTTCCGGGTCCACCATTAGTCATGACAAAGACCTCGGAGAATATCCTCAAAGCGTCTATTGTTCTAAGAAGTATTGCCGTGGTTATAGTCTGTTTCAACATCGGAATTGTTATCAAGAAGGTCTTCTTGAAGAAGTTTGCACCATCGAGCTCTGCAGCCTCCATTATATCCGCGGGAAGGCTTTTAAGCCCTGCATATAAAATCATGAACATGAAGGGCCACATCCTCCAAATATCCTGCACAATAACAGCGATATATGCGAGACCGCTGTCTGAAAGAATGCCTCTGGACGCATCGAAACCGACGATCTCGAGCAGATAGCTTATCACTCCATATCCCGGTTGAAGCATCAATCTCCAGGTAAGACCCGAGAGTACGGGCAGCGTAAAGACTGGCAGCAGTAAAAGTGTTCGCAGCAATCCCGCAGCCGGAAATTCCCTGTTGAAAAGTATAGCCACAAAGAAACCTATTACGAGCTGAATAGGTATCGCGATCAATATGAAGCCTAGCTGAAGAGAAAGCGAATTCCAGAATTGCCTGTCTTTGAAAAGATCGAAGTAGTTCTGAAATCCAATAAAGGCTCTTCTCCCGTCATCGACCTGTGCCCAGTTGAAAAAAGACAGTACAACCGAATATATGATTGGAAATACAAGGACTACACCGACAATGATGAGCGCCGGCAAAATGAAGTAAAGATAGGAAAGAACTCCCTTGCGGGAGTTCCTTCGAATCAATCTGTTGCTAATTTTCATACTTGTCGAGTAGTGCCTGCACCTGGTCTACCATGTTATTTATCGCGGTTACGGGATCGACAGTCCCAAGAACGGCAGCCAGCCAGTTTACTTTGATCTGTTCAGAGATCTCTGGATAGAAGGCTGCCCTGTTAGGCCTGCTGACTGCAAATAGCCCTGAATCTGCCATTCCTTCGTACCAAGGATTTGTCTCTAGAAGGACAGGATTTGTGAGAAGATCTGTTCTTACGGGTGTCATTCCATCTTCGGCAAGCTTTATGCCGGCATCGTAAGAGTTCAACCAGTATGCAAACTCTGCTGCCGCTGCGGCATTTGTCGAAGCCTTTGGGATACCTAGAATCCAGCAACCTCTTACCGCGGCACGGGCGGATGGACCGGCCGGCGGCGCAGTATACTCTATCTTTCCAACAACGAGAGATTCGTCTTCGTTTTCGTGTGAAGGGATAAT
Organism: Mesotoga sp. B105.6.4; assembly: GCF_002896535.1. NCBI lineage: Bacteria > Thermotogati > Thermotogota > Thermotogae > Kosmotogales > Kosmotogaceae > Mesotoga > Mesotoga sp. B105.6.4. The sequence continues at coordinate 12,634 of NZ_JWIM01000020.1, forward strand.
ACCCGGCCACTGGAACATCGAGAAGACCTTTCCGTCGCTGAAGGCCGCTATTCTTTCGGCATGACCCATATCGTTGGCACCTGGAGGTGCATACTGCATAAGCCGCTTGTAGAAGAGAATGGCTTCAAGCGCTTTCTCCTTGTCGAGAGTTATGACGTACTTTCCGGCAACATCCTGCATGAAGTGCGTACCAAAGGCTTCAAAGAACATTATGGCCTCGCAGGTTGCTCCTTCTGTGTTTTTTGTGAACGGTGCCCAGCCATATATTCCCTTTGTTTTAAAGAATTCGGCCATGTTTGCAAGCTGATCCAGCGTTTCGGGAACTCTCAACTCATAGCCAAACATTTCCATGAATTCCTTCTTGAATTGTGGGTCTTCGACCAGATCCTTTCTGGTGATCCAAACATATACGTTTCCGTTAATCGGAATTCCCTGAATCTCACCCTTCCAGAGGGCAGCCTCAAAGATCGCTTGAGGAATCTCGGTGGTGCTTATCTTCTTGAAGGTCTTTCCCTCGGGCCATTTTGAATAAGGAACGAGAAGATCTCCGAACTTCGCGACATTACCTTCGTCTATGGCTACAAGGTCGTAGTTTGCTTTGTTCTCGGTAACATTGAGAGATGTTTTCTGGAGCATTGAACCTGATGGAATCAACTCGAGATCGACTTTAATTCCGGTTGCCTTTTCGAAATCCTTAAGATTCGCTACCCAAGCCTGTGTGTGTGCATCGTCCCAGGCAAGAACTTTGATATTTGTGGCACCGAATGCAGTTAAACATAACAGAGCCAGAAAGAGAACTACTAGCAGTTTCTTCATAATTGAACCTCCCTTTTTTGAAGTTGAACATAGCTAAGAAAGAGAACTAACAGATAGCAAAGGATCTACTTGAATGATTCTACAATAAATGATAGGCAAATAACAACATATAATTAAAGGCGTTAACTAATACAAGGCTAACCATAGGTTAGTATGGAGAAGATACGTTGAGAACACGCTTGATAATCGGCTATAACTGCTCGTAAAAAAAGAAGGTACCATTTACTAATTCGGGGCAATTGAGAAGATACTTAAATTAACAGGTTGAATTATTCTGTTATATCTCCACTTTTTTCCGTGATAGAATGTAGCTGATGTCGTTTAGTTAATTGTGTTTACTAATTCGAAATTCCGATTCTTAGGAAATTTCCGGAGGAAATAGTTGATTTATGGTGAATAAGACTTACGGGTTGAACGTATCGTCTATCAAACCGAGAAACCGTTCTCTAATACTGAGACTTCTCAGGGATCGAGGGCCTCTTTCAAGGAGAGAAATGGCATTGCTGTCGGGGTTGACGCCGGCAGCGGTTACTAATCTGGTGAATGAGATGATAGATCAGGGCTTACTTAAGGAAACCGGGATGGCCCAGAGAAGTTCGAAGGCAGGTAGAAGGAGAATTCTTGTAGATATCGATAAAGAGAGAAAGTACATAATAGGTCTCAATATAAGCACAAAGACTACAGCCATTGGTGTTTCGGATATGGACTTCAATCTTCTTGGTTATGAGGAGTTCAATACTAAAAGAGAGAAATCTGCGACTGAATTCCTTAACGAGATTTCGAGCAGAGTTATGCAAATGCTCTGGAAACAGAGCATTACCAAAGATAATGTTCTCGGTATCGGTATCGGTATCGTCGGAAGTGTCGATCCGGAAAGCGGTCAGAGCAATCTCGCCTATGGGATATGGTCCCAGCCGGTAAATATCCGTCAAATACTCGAAGAGAGTTTGGGTATAAAAGTAGTAGTCGAAAATAACGTCAGAGCGCTTGCAGTTTCGGAATTGAGTTTGCAAAAGCACTCAGGAGTGAACAATCTTATATTTGTGAAGCATAGTCCCGGACTCGGTTCTGCGATGATAATCAACAAGAGTTTGTTCTACGGATCCACAGATTGTGCTGGCGAAATCGGTCATATGGTTATAGAAAGGGAGGGACCCCTGTGCAGGTGCGGGCAGAAGGGTTGTCTTGAAGCCCTGACGTCGGCCGAGAATATTATTCGGGAAATCAAAGAGCTAATGCAAAGAGGAGAGACTCCATGGCTAAACTTAAATGCCGATGATAGGAATCTATCTTTGGAAGATATCGTTGAAGCTTACGAAGCGAGAGATATGGGAGTCATAAGAGTTGTTGAAAAGGCTCTGGAGTATTTGAGTCTTGGCATAGCAAACGTAATGAAGATCTTCAATCCAGAAAGAGTAATTCTTTACGGACCGCTCTTCAAAAGCGATCATATCTTTCAGTCTCTTCTGAAAAAGATAGATCAACTCGCTCCAGACAGCAATAGTTCTTCAGTCGTTCACTTAAGCGCGCTCGATAGTGATAACAAAATAATAGGCGGATTGTCGCTTGTTCTTGAGAGACTGTTCTTCGAAACGGGAGCAGCCTCTATCGGAAGCAAAACCGCCTGATTTGAAAGCGGAGGTTTCCATGCAAAGAGTGAAGTTAGGAGTGGTCTGCCTTGCCAGAAAGACCTTCGATCATCTGGCAGCGCAGGAACTGTACGGAAGAATCAAAAGCGAACTTGACACAATACCTGAAGTCGAATGGTTCTTCGTCGATGAACTCGTAATCGAGATTTCTGAGGCCGATCAAGCTGCGAAAAGACTCTCGGAGTCTGGTATAGACGGTCTGATAGTTATAAGCGGTACTTTTCATTTAGGCCATCTAGTATTGGAGCTTCATAAGCAAGTAAGAAAGCCAATACTACTGTGGGGACTCGACGAACTACCATACAACGGTGGAAAGATAAGGCTGAACTCGATCTGTGGTGTAAACCTGAACGCTTCGAACCTCTACAAATCCGGAGAGCGTACCTATCATGTCGTTATTGGAGATAAGGTCGATACTAACTGGATAAATGCGATAAGGATTAAGAAGGCCCTTTCCACCAGCCGCATTGGGATTATCGGTTATCGGGCACACGGTTTTTTCAATCTCGATATCGACGAATTGAGCACTTATAGAGAAACAGGTATCCTACTCGATCACTATGAACTAGATTCAATATTCTCACACGAAGTTTCGACAAAAGAGATTGAAGTCTCTAAAGGAGATATTCTAAGAGTCTTTAACACAGATGGAGTTAGCCAGAAACAGGTTGACAGAGTGGCGTCTCTTGCGGCTAAACTGAAGGGCTTCATGACATTGAACTCGCTCGATGCGATCGCTATTCGTTGCTGGCCAGAGTTTGCAACTACATTTGGAATCTCTCCCTGTGCCGCGATGTCTTATGTCCAGTCTCTCGGCTTTATCACGGGTTGCGAGGGTGATGTTGAAGGAGTCATGAGTATGCTGGCCCAAAAAGCCGTAGGAGCAGAAACTCCTTTCCTGGCAGACTTTTCGCAGGTTGATCTCAAAGAAAACTTCGCCCTTTTATGGCATTGCGGGGTTGCTCCCTGTAATCTTGCAGATGGGAGTTCAGTCTGCTCACTAGACACTTACTTTGCAGGAGGTAAAGGCGTTACGGCCGATTTCGTTATGAAGTCAGGCGAGTTCTCAGTCTGTCGGCTCGATTCGGTAAGTGGAAAGTACAGAGTCTTCCTTGGTCACGGAGAGGCCGTCCCTATGGAAAAATCCTTGAAGGGGACTTATATGAAGGCAGTCTTTGACGAAGACGTTCGGACAGTTCTCGAAAGAGTTATCTACAACGGTATTGCTCATCACATCTCAGTTTCTTACGGTAACTACATAGAATCATTCAAAATCCTCGCCAGGATCAACGGCTGGGAAGTCATTGGGGGTTGAAAAAATGTCAGTTGGCAGAGAAAGCGAGAAAATTCCTCTTTTGAACAAGATATTCTTTGGCTCTGGCGACATCTTCGGAGGCGGTGCCTTCAACATAATCAACTTTTTTTACGCGATCTTTCTTACAGATGTGGTAGGTCTAGATATGGTCTTCGTCGCCCCTGTGTTTCTTGTAGGCAAGATATGGGATGCCATAACCGATCCCTTTATGGGAAGCATAACCGATAGAACTAGATCAAGGTTTGGAAGACGCAGGCCCTACTTTCTCGCAGGTATCGGTCTAGTCTTCATTTCATTTATGATACTCTGGTATCCTGTCGATTTCGATTCTCAGGCGGCAAAGTTTCTCTATATATTGTTTGCTTACCTCTTCTTCAATACAGTAGTGACCATGATCATGATCCCTTATCAGGCAATGGCGGCCGAAATATCGCTCGACTACAACGAAAGGACATCAGTCAACTCGATCAGGTTGCTCTTCTCGCTGGTCTCTTCGCTTGCATGTGCACTGGTTCCCATGATGATAGTCAACTCTTTTGAAGATATAAGAACAGGATATATAGCTATGTCCGTGGTCTTTGGTCTGATATTCTCACTTCCATGGATAGGAGTCTTCGCTTTTACAAAAGAGAGAAAAGACTTCTCTTCGGTTGAAGCTAACTTGAACCTCAAGAGCATGTTTGTTGAACCGTTGAAGCTCAAATCCTTCAGGTACCTTCTCGTAATGTTTCTGACGGCCTACCTTGGAATGGACATAGTCTCCATGATTTTTGCCTATTACATGAAATACTATATCGAGAAGCCAAACGCCCTGCCTCTCGTCCTTGGCGCCCTTTTGATCGTGGAGATCCTTTTCATACCTGTTTATGCCTTTCTGGCAAAGAAGAAGGGTAAGACCTTCTCCTTCATTCTAGGATCTTTCGTATGGATAGTCGGTTCTGTCGCTATCTTCTTTGTTCCCCAGAACGCATCCCTGCCGGTGGTCTTCTTTCTTGCGGGATTTGTTGGAGCGGGAGTATCTGCCGCGGCAGTTATACCACACACAATATTCGGCGACGTAACAGATGTCGGTGAACTGGCATATGGGCAGCGAAGAGAGGGAAACTTCAGCGGTCTCATAACCTTCACACGCAAATTCGCCTCCGGAATAGCCGTGGCGCTGGCGACTTTCATTCTCGGTGTCGCCGGTTATGTTAATCCCGAAAGAGTTGTGGAAGACGGTGTAACAAAGATGATAGAAAAGCCACAGGGTGCTGCCGTGTTACTCTCTATAAGATTGATAATCGCACTCGTGCCTGTTATTCTCATGACCTTTGGCATTATTGCAGCAAAGAAATACCCGCTCGATTCTGAAAGCCACAGAAGGCTTATAGAGTATCTCAACGGGAAGAGACATAACGAGAAGACGACCATGAGCGATGAAGAGGTCGATGAACTGAAGAGGAGACTTATATAAACAGATGAGCGTCGGTCTTTTTCTATCGCTCCTGACATTGAGTCTTGTCTGGGGAAGCTATTATGTCGCGAACAGAGTCTCTCTTCAGTATCTCTCACCTTTCTTTGTGGGTCTAGTGGTCAGAGCAGTTACTTTCTTGCTTCTTATAATTCTAATGACCTTCAAGAGACAGGTGAAAGAGCTTTTCAAAGTGAAGGGAATACTTTCAAAGCTCTTGCTGATAGGTGTTCTAGGATTCTCTCTGGACATAACAGCCTTCATTGGTCTGAGACTTTCAAGTGCAGCAAATGGAGCTGTCCTACTAAAGGCTGACGTGCTCTTTGCGAACCTTATAACGATCTTCTTTCTTAAGGAGCGTTTCAGTTACCGCGACTGGCTTTATACGGGAGGGGTTCTCTTGGGTGTTGGCCTTGTTGTGAATATAGATCTTGTGAATTTCAGATTCGAAGGGATCGGAGACATCTTCTTTCTTCTGAGTGCCTTTTTCGTTTCTTTGAACGCCTTTGTTATAAAATCCGTGCAATTAGATAGAGTAAATCCGGCCTCAGACAATGTGGTAGCCTTTTACAACAATTTTATAACAATGGGAATCTTCGCAATAATTTTCTTCCTGTCGGACAAAGGTGCTTCTTTACCGACAGTTCGAGAGAACAGTTTTCTTGTCCTTCCACTACTGTACGCCGGAGCTATGCAGACGTTTATATACTTACTCTACTACTTCAACCTCAGAAGACTTCCAGTGTGGCTGGTTAAGATTACTCTTCTTATGATGCCCGTATTTGCGACTATTATAAGTTTCCTTTTGCTGAAAGAGGGTTTGAAGCTTATTCAGGTGCTAGGAATGATAATTGTTTTGATGTGTACCGCAGGAATTATCATAGAACAGAAGAGAAAGAAAGAGCTAAAGGCAACTTAGAAAGGGAGGTTTTTTATGGATATGAACTTCTTTCTCCCGGTGAAGGTAATATTTGGGAACGGAAGAATTAGAGAACTTGGCTCACTTGTAGTAGGAAACAGAACTATGATCGTTTCAGATAGTGTTCTTCTGGAGCTAGGCTTTGTCTCTGAAGTTAAGGAAGAAGCCGGTAGAACCGATATTATAGAGTTTTGCGAAGTCGAACCGAATCCCAGCTGCGAGACCGTAGATAGAGCAGCGAAAATTGGCAGAGAGCACTCTGTCGATACTATCGTTGCCGTCGGTGGCGGTAGCGTAATGGATACTGCAAAGGCTGTGGCCTGTCTGATGTCTAATACTGGAAAGATAAAGGACTATCTGGACGGCACCAGAACCTTCACTTCCAGAAAAGTTAGACTGATATGTGTTCCAACGACTTCGGGAACGGGGAGTGAAGTAACCAATGTTGGAGTCTATACAGATAAATCAAGCGGCGTTAAAAAGCCGATGGTCTCGGAGTTCTTCTGGAGTGACTTTGCGATAGTGGATCCTGAACTCACATTCTCACTTCCAAAGGGCGTTACAGCCTCTACGGGTCTGGACGCACTTGCACATGCGATAGAATCCTATTGGGCTAAGTCCAGCCAACCCGTGAGCGAATCTCTCGCTATCCGGGCGATCGATCTGATTATGAAGAATCTGCGTAGAGCCTGTATCGACGGCGATAAAGAGTCCAGAGAGGGCCTTTCAATGGCTAGCCTTCTAGCGGGAATGGCCTTCAGTCAGACCAGAACGACTATCCTTCACGCGATCAGCTTTCCTCTGACAAACGTTTATGGCGTTCCCCATGGATTCGCCTGTGCCCTTGCAATGCCTGAGGTGTTGAAACTCAATTACAAGGTAATCGGCGAGAAACTTGACATTCTGATAAGATACTTGGGGTTTGAAGACGTTGGTGAGTTCGCAGTAGCCATAGAAGATCTGATGATCGTGGGAGAGGCTCCGAGAAAGCTATCTGAAATCGGAATCAGAGAAGAGGATCTCGATGGACTCGTCGATTCCTCGCTCTCTTCGCCAATAGCGAAACTGAATCCGGCAAATATTGGCAGAAAAGAGCTTAGAGAGATATTCGAGCATATTCTTCAGTGAGGTGGATAAATTGAATAAGGATGAGATTCAAGAACTTCAAAGACAGGCAAGAAAGGTGAGGGCTCTGGTAATCGAAATGATCGGCCGCCTAGGCGTTGGCCATATAGGTGGAGCTTTGTCGATCGTCGATGCACTCACGGTCCTTTACTTCAGAGTGATGCAAGTTAGGCCAGAAGAACCTTCGTGGCCGGAAAGAGATCACTTTGTTCTCTCGAAGGGCCATGGTGGACCGGGCCTGTATGCCGTACTGGCCGAGAGAGGATTCTTCTCTACTGACCTCCTCTGGACTCTGAATAAGCCCGAAACACTATTACCTTCCCATTGTGACAGACTGAGAACCCCGGGAATAGATATGACGGCCGGCTCGCTTGGCCAGGGATTCTCTGCGGCAGTAGGTATTGCAATAGCCAAAAAGATCTCGGGTAACCCTTCGAGGGTCTTCACGATAATTGGCGATGGTGAGAGCCAGGAAGGTCAGATCTGGGAAGCTGCAATGCTCGCTTCTCACAGAAAACTGGATAATCTAATTGCGATGCAGGATTACAACAGAATGCAGATCGACGGAAATATCTCTGACGTAAATGGACTTGAACCTCTAGAAGACAAGTGGCGGGCCTTCGGCTGGAATGTGACTTCCATAGATGGCCACAATGTAGAAGAGATAACCGATGCGATCGGAAAGGCAAAAGAGCGACGCGATCGCCCTTCAATGATCATACTAAATACTATCAAAGGTAAAGGAGCCTATTTCGCCGAGGGTAAGCTTTCCAGTCACAACATGAAAGTGACCGAAGAAGAGTGGCAGAATGCTATCGTCGAACTCCAGAGGGAAGGAGTGTAGTTACATGGAACTGTCAGGACGAGAGCTTAGAAGTGTTTACACGGAAAAACTAATGGAAATTGCTGAAAAAGACGATAGAGTAGTCGTGCTTGAAGCCGATCTTGGCAAGGCTTCGGGAACAATACCTTTTAAGGATAAGTACCCAGATCGCTTCATAGACGTCGGAGTCGCCGAAGCCAACATGATAGGAGTAGCATCTGGATTGGCCGTGATGGGTAAGATTCCGTTTGCCCACTCGTTCACTCCGTTTGCTACACGAAGGGCATATGATCAAATTGCAATATCGGTTGCGTACGCCAGATTGAATGTCAAGATTGGAGGAACCGATCCCGGAGTAACGGCAGAGCTTAACGGAGGAACCCATATGAGCTTCGAGGATGCCGGTATCGTGAGAAATCTGCCCGGAATGATCGTGGTGGAACCGGCCGATTCGGTTCAACTTCTTTCATTGCTTCCCCAGATAATGGAAGTCGACTCCCCTGTCTATATGAGGCTCGATAGAAAGAACACAAAGCTCTTCTTCGAACCCGATACAGAGTTCACGCTTGGAAAGATCCATCAGATAAGGGATGGAAGCGATGTGACGATTATCTGCAGTGGAATAATGATACAGAGCTCAGTAGAAGCAGCAAAGATTCTCGAAAGAGAAGATATTACTGCCCGTGTTCTCAATATGCACACCCTCAAGCCGATCGACAGAGAACCGATACTGAAGGCTGCTGAAGAGACCGGTGCAATAGTAACGGCCGAAAACCACAGTATAATTAACGGTTGGGGAAGCGCGGTAGCCGAAGTTATCTCTGAGGATTGTCCGGTACCGCTTAGAAGAATAGGAGTCAGAGACCATTTCGGAGAGGTTGGAATGACCGACTTTCTTCTGGAGAAATACAAAATGACGGTCGACGATATCGCGCAGGCCGCAAGAGATGCCATGGCATTGAAGTCAAAGTATGCAGGCAGGAGGTAAAGATGTTCAGGGTAATGAATAGCAAGAACAGGTTGCAGATTTATCTTGACGAAGTGCTGTTGATCGATCACTCGAGAGAGAGACCAAGTATCTTCCTGGGAAAGGGTAATGAGACATTCGACATGTATCATGGAAACTTCGAAATTGTGGACGAGCTGGAAGAGAGGATCGCGCTTCGCGACTGGAGAGTGAAGGAGAATCTCCCCGAAGAAGTCGTTTTGATCTTTGGAAAAAATCTTGAAGAGATCGAAATAACACTCTCCTTCTTCGAGGGTCGAATGAAGATGGAGTTAAAGGGTAATAACTCTGGGGCCAACCGGTTATGGATAAGAATAATGGCCGAACCGAGCGAGCATATTTACGGTTGTGGAGAACAGTTCTCCGAGCTTGATCTCAGGGGAAAGAAGGTGCCTCTCTGGGTCTCTGAACAGGGCGTGGGGAGAAACAAGAAGGAATTGCTGACCTTTTTTGCCGATAAGCTCGAAAGGGCCGGCGGCGACTGGTACACCACTTACTATCCCCAACCAACGTTCGTTTCGACAAGAAGGTTCTACTGCCACGTAAATGACAGTCACTATATGAGATTTGATTTTTCTCATGACGATTATCATGAGCTAGAATGCTGGTCTATTCCAGAATCAATAATATTCGGGACTGGAAAGAGCCTTCTGGAAGTTCTCGAAAAACAGTCGGCCTACCTTGGAAGACAGCCGGAGCTGCCGGAATGGTCCTTAGATGGAGTCCTTCTTGGTCTTCAGGGTGGAATGGACATAGTGATGCCTAAAGTTGAAGAGGCTCTTAAGAGAGGGCTAAAGATTGCGGCGATATGGATTCAGGACTGGGAAGGTAAGAGAATCACTTCATTTGGAAAGCAGCTAATGTGGAACTGGGAGTACGATCGTACGATGTACCCGGACCTTCCGGCGCTTATAGAAAAGCTTAAGAATCGTGGAATTAGAGTCATGGGTTACGTAAATCCCTTTCTGGCACTTGAAGGCAACCTCTACAAAGATGCATCAAAAAATGGCTATCTCGTAATGAAAAGCGACGGGAGCGAGTACCATGTGGTTATAACTACCTTTCCGGCAGCAATTGTAGATATCACAAATCCAGAAGCCTATGTCTGGTTGAAAGAGATAATCAAGAATAACATGATCGGTATTGGTCTCTCCGGCTGGATGGCGGATTTTGGTGAGTATCTTCCCACGGATGCAGTTCTCTATTCGGGTGAAGATGCCCGGAGCTTTCACAACAGATTTCCGCCGATCTGGGCCAGACTGAATCGAGAGGCCGTTGAAGAGGCCGGAAAACTTGGAGAAGTCTTCTTCTTTACAAGAGCTGGATATACGGGAACTACCGCCTATTCGACTCTGATGTGGGCCGGAGATCAGATGGTAGATTGGAGCGTGGATGATGGACTTCCTTCGGTGATACCCGCAGCGCTCTCCCTGGGTTACAGTGGTTTCGGTCTCTCACATTCAGATACGGGAGGCTATACAACCATAAAGAATATAATGGGTAACGTAACTAGATCTAAGGAACTTTTTATTAGATGGAGCTCGCTTTCGGCATTTACGCCGGTAATGAGGACACATGAGGGGAACAGACCCGACGACAACTGGCAGTTCGACTCCGACGACGAGACTCTTCTTCACTTTGCAAAGATGAGCAGCATTCACCAGAAATTGAAACCTTATCTTAAAGAGCTAATTAGTGAGAATAGCACGAGAGGAATTCCGGTAATGAGGCATCCTCTTCTCCATTACGAAGGCGATCACAATTTCTACACGATGAAGTATCAGTATATGCTGGGGCCAGATCTTATGGTGATTCCAGTTATCGAAGAAGGTAAGAGGACACAGGAAGTCTATCTTCCCGAAGACGAATGGATAGATTTATGGTCTGGTAAAGAATACGGTCCCGGTAGATATGTCGTCGATGCTCCTCTGGAGACGATTCCTGTCTTCTTCAAAAAGAACTCGAATTTTGCCGGACTCTTCAGAGAGCTGGCGGATATTGGAGGTAAAGATGTTTGAAAAGAGAATAGTTATTGGTGCGGACAAGTCCGGTTTCCCCTTGAAGGAGGCCCTAAAATCCCATCTATTTGAGAAGGGCTACGAAGTCGAAGATGTTGGAATGCAGTCTATGGAAGATTTTCAGCCTTACTTCGAAGTTGCGCCAAAGGTTGCTAGAAAGGTCCAAGCTGGAGAGTTCGACCGAGGCCTTCTATGCTGCGGTACCGGAATGGGAATGGCAATTGTAGCCAATAAGTTCAAGGGAATCTATGCAGCCGTAGTCGAAGGCAGCTACGCCGCCAAGATGGCAAAGGTGATTAACAACGCAAATGTCCTTACGATGGGAGGCTGGAAACTGGCTCCTCAAGAAGCGATAGATATGTTGGATCGCTGGCTGAATGCCAGTTTTACCGAAGGCTTTCCCGAAGACAGACAGGAATTCTTGAAAAATGCATTTGGAAAAGTTAAAGAGATAGAAGAAGAGAATTTTCGTTAGGCTTATGCGAAAAGACTGTCAAGCGAGTCGATAGAGGATAGACGTTAGAAGATCAAGATCTTTGCGCTCTTCCAACCTCTAGCCTGTCGCCCCTAACCTCTGCTCCTATCGTCGCGCCAGTTCCGCTTTGCGGGCAAAAGATCAATGGAGCGTGGAGCTGAGACAAAGAACATCGAGACGTTCGCTTCGCTCACGAGAAGGCTGGAAAAAATCCCTCACTCCTGAAACAAGACGCAATGCCGCCTTCGGCGGGACGCAAGGCGCCGAAGAGCACCGGCGGACGCAAGGCTGGCTTCGCCAGGAAGTGATGCCCGGAGGAACGTCCGGGGAAGTGATGCGCCGAAAGATCACCGGCGGAGGCGATGCTGGCGCTTGCGCCCCAGGATGAAGCGAAAGAGCAGGAGTCGATCTCAGTTTATGCTGGTCACAAAGAGCCGCTGAAGGCTGTAAGCAGGGTAGAGCCATAATCCGTTGACCGTTCAAGAGGAAAAAATCTGTTCTTCGTTCCAGAGCGAGGATCTGTTCCTCGTTCTTGGTAAAGATCACATTGTGAGAGGATGCAGATCCTTGCCAGAAGCCCGCCAGAATTACCGAAAGCAAGAAAAGACCGTCATCCCGCAGAGCCTACCCTCGAATCTCCTCATTCTGTCATCCCGGTAAGTCTGGGTGATTAGAGCACCCATAAATCCCCCGCATTCTGTTATCCCGTTGCGCCTGCCCTGGAATTTGCTCACTTTGTCATCCCGTGATGCTTCTGCACGGGATCTGGTTTCTCTCCTTGTTCTTCGTAGTCTCGAAAAGGGTTTCTCTCGAAGCGAAGCTTCATCTCAAACTCAAAGCGACTTCTCGCTCAAAGAACCGCTGCGCGCTTAAGAACAAGGACCCGGTGATCGCTGACGAAGACAACGTTGTCCGTCAACGGTCCGCCGTCCACCGAAGATCCGCTGTGCGCTTAAGAACGAGGACCCGCTGATCGCTGAAAAGAACCGCTGCGCGCTTAAGAGCAGAAAACCCGTTCTACGCTGTGAAAAGCCAAAACCCTGGACACGCCTTCAACGCTCTTTTTCATTCTTTGTCAAAGAAGAGAGAACGGCTAACGCAGAATCGTTCCCGCATCTTGGAACCGATTTTTCCTTTCGGAGAACGGTGAACCGATAACGGATAACCGTTCCTGCGACTTGCAACTTGTCCCTTGCAACTGTTTCAAAGACCGAGATCCTGGCCAGGAGAAGTTTCAGGATTACTTGAAGGAGTGTCATCCCTTGAGGCTGGCCTGATGAGCACATCTTCGGTCATCCCGTGATGAATTTGCACGGGATCTCGCCCGGAAGAGCCGCTTTGCGCTTAAGAACGAGGACCCGCTGAGCGCTGTAAAACATGGTTGGCCGTTGACCGTTCAAGATCATGAACCCATTCACCGAAAAGGCCGCTGTACGCTTTAAAGCGGTGAACCCGCTGAACGCTGTTTAGAGCCGTATTTGTTGAAATGAATACTAGATCTTGGAATACATCTGGGATAAAATCCTTGAGAGCATTTAGAATAGTGATTGCTCAATCTTCACCAGACTCCAGAACCGAGAGCCGATTTTTTAGCTCTTGTTCTTGAAACTTGCAACTTGCATCATGGAACTTGCAACTCTCGGTCTTGGAGAACGGACGGCGGACGGAGAACGGACAACGTCTCTTTCGCTCTTTTGCGGACCATCAAAGACATCACTTAGGTACTGGGATGGGGTCTTGCAGTTAACATTGCCGCGCAGCGCACTTTGCAGACAAAGCTTGTCTCCTGTTATAAGCAAGGCATCACGGGCGCCCGCTAATGAGATAAAATGATTGTCCGGAAGATCTGTGCTGAAACTAACTAACTGGTAGTCATCGACAATCTCTACAATCTCAATATAATACTCTATGAAGTTGGAAAGACTCTCTAAACCAACGTTTCTGTACTTTTCCTTTTCTTTAAGTCTTACTACGAACCTTCTCAACTCTTGTGGGAATATTCCTGGTTCGATTACCCCCCCTGCTCGAGTGCCTTCACGACGACCATGCTGCAAGTCTTAGAGCCGAGTGCTGCTGAAATCACGACGTTTGTATCAACGACGACCTTCATCTTTCATCTCTCTTCTTACCTCGTCAAGAACTTCCAACCCTTCTTCTTCGCTGAGTCCAATCTTTCTGGCTTCTTCTTGGGCCTTTGAAAGATAGTAGTTCATCAAGTCCTCCTTAGAAACCGGCGATATCTTCATCACCGGAACGCCACGCCTAAGAATCAGAAGCTCCTCTTTTCCGTCAACAATCTCACTGAACCTGTTTCGAACGTCCCTAACATTAACCGTCTTCACAATCATCACCTCGATATTATTGTATCACTTATGTGATCCTTCGTGATACACAAGTACACACTAATCATCGATCAAACTAACTTCACCTCGCCATCTTAGCAGGGAGTTTAGGATGAGCGGCCATTCATTCCTATGGAAGTCACTAGTCTTGAAATCCAGAACCCGATGCAAAATAGTTATATTGTGATCTGAAACTTGATTTAGATTGGCGGTGCGGGTAGGAAAGATGCTAATCAATCTCAGATGACGGATCGTGGTTCTCCCGCTTTAGGCGAACAGCCGTTCGCCCCTACAAAAAAACTGTATGATCTTATGACATTGTTATCCCGGTAAGTCTGGGTGATTAGAGCACCCATAAATCCCCCCATTCTGTTATCCCGTAGAGCCTGCCCTGGAATTTGCTCACTTTGTCATCCCGTGATGATTTTGCACGGGATCTCGCCCTGAAGATCCGCTGTGTGCTTAAGAACGAGAACCCGCTGATCGCTGACGAAGACAACGTTGTCCGTCAACGGTCCGCCGTCCACCGAGAGAGCAGACAGCCGTCAAAGAGAAATCATTGTTCTTTGTTCCAGAGCAAGGATCTGTTGTTCGTTCTTGGTCAAGGTGAGATCAAAGAGATGCTTGTGACGACGTAAGCTTCAATTCCAACCTGACTGGTTTCTTCTCTCTCTCTTCTCTCGTGAGCGAAGCGAACCTCTCCACAACGCTCTTTCTCAATGGTCTTTGTTTGGACGGCACAGCCGGAACTGGCCTCGCCGAAGGCGAGACTGGCCTTTGCGAAGCAAAGACTGGCCACCGAAGGTGACTGGCTCCTGAAAATCCGCTGAACGCTGCTCAAAACAACGTTGTCCGTCAACGGTCCGCCGTCCACCGAGAAGAGCGAGAGAGAGCCATCGCAGACCGAAATCGTAGTTAAAAACCACGAGAAGACGAGAAGCGAAAATAGGGACTGACGGGCTCCTGACGTCTGTACCGTTTTTCGCGTCCTCTCGCCCTCTCTTTCTCGCTCTTCCTCTCTCCTCTTCCCGCTCTTCCCAAGGACGGGTCCACGCTCCTGGTCGAAGGACGGGTTTTCTCGCTCTCCCGCTCTTTCGAAGGACGGGTCCATGCTCTTGGACGAAGTACGAGGGACGGTTCTTCCCGCTCTTCCAGCTCTTGCCATACCCCTGACCCGGTTCTTACAAATGATGGCTCTTCTGCAATTTGCAGAGCCTAGAAGTCCAAGATGCTATAATATCCGAGAGGTGTTGACGATGGATTACAAGGACTTTATCCATTCAGATTCAAGAATAATGCTAGGCAAGCCAGTGATCAGGGGAACAAGGATAACTGTCGAGCACATACTTTCAGAGCTGACAGCTGGAATGGAAATCTCTGAGATCGTTGAAGCGCATCCTTCACTTGACAAAGAGAAGGTCAGGGCAGCAATCGCTTATGCTCTTGATGTATTGCGCAACGAGGAAGTGTACTCTCTTGCCGAAAAGAAGTGAAACAGTAATTCGATTTGTCTAACGGCTCTGTAGAACACCCTAACTTCCCGTTAAGAACAACTATCTGCCAAATGCGAAACGCTCCAAGATTCCCTTCCGATCAATCACTTGATGTTATACGGAAAAACCAGCCATCTTCCCGTTCTTAATTTGCTCGCTATAAGATTACCTGTATTGATTCTCTTCTTCACTGCGGTTTCAGAGATTCCCAGTTCTTCTGCTACCTGCCTGACGTTAAGGAGTTTAGAACTGTCGTTTGCGATAATGATGCATCTATCCATTGCATCTAGGAGCGCTGAATAGATGAGATCTTCCAGGGATGAGAAGTCGCCGGTCTCGATTAGTGCTACCCTTTCATCAAAGGACTCGTGCGAATTCGAATTGATCATCTTCTCTATCCCGGAATCTGCCATCTCCAGAGCTTCATAGTATTCCATTCTATCTTGTTCCTTCAAACCTTTAATTGAGATATTGCAGTAACCGTTCACGATCAGTATGAAATTCACTAGAAGTCTGCCAACCCTCCCGTTCCCGTCATAAAAAGGATGAATAGACTCGAACAAAGTCTGAATTCTGGCTATGGCACCATAGATCGGGAATTTCTCCAGAGCATAATCGATGTACCGGACAAACATATCCATCCAATCTCTCGGGTCAAAGGGAGGAGTAATTCTTGCATTCATAATTTCAACACCGCCAGTACGGAATTCTCCTGTTGGATAAGGCGACTTTACATTTCTAAACATCTGACTATGGAGTGTTCTGATTACGTGAATGTAATGAGGCTTCACGTAATCATTTCTGTATTGTAGAGCTAGATCGTAGACAAACTGAGCTGCCCTGAAGTAGTTTATGATTTCGCTCTGCACGCTGCTTGAAGAAGCATTTCTCTCTATAACCGCATCAAGGTCTTCTTCAGAACTAAACATGCCTTCTATCGCGACACAATGCCTCGTCTCTTCTCCGAGCATATTAAGTTACTCTTTGTTAGAAATGTCGATCTTTTTCAAGTCCAGAAGATTCTTTCTTTCCTCAAGGAATTTGATTCTCATACAGCCTCCATAGGTTGCGAACGAATCATCCACAAACGCTATAACACCTCATTATACAACAACTACCCCAGGTTGCGTTTTGCGACAAAAACCTCAGTCGCAACCATATTAAACAAGCTGTATTGTTCACGTAACTAGGTGCGAATATAAGAGTGTACAGAATCTTTTAAGAGAGCAACCAAACATTTCGACAGGGATTGCAGAAAAATGAAGTTTTCTAGTATGCTGATCCACACTACTAAAGGGCGAAATTGGGACTGACAAGTTCTTTCATGTCTGTGCCATTTTTCCTCAACTCCGACCTCAGTATCCCATTGAGCCTGCCCTGAAAAGTTCCTGTTCGGGGGCATCCCGTGATGCTTCTGCACGGGATCTCGCTCAAAGAACCGCTGTGCGCTTAAGAACGAGAACCCGCTGAACGCTGACGAAGACAACGTTGTCCGTCAACGGTCCGCCGTCCTCCGAGAAGAGCAGCTGTACGCTGGAAGAGCGGTCCTCCGTCAGCCGTCCAAGAACAAGTACCCGTTCACCGCTAAGACCATTCGATCGAGAAAGAGCACTGTCGAGACGTTCGCTTCGCTGACGAGAGAGCAAAAATGTGGACTGACGGGCTCCTTGAGTCCCTATTTTCCACCCGGGTTTAAGGAAGGGGAGAAAGCGGACTTTCAGGGAAATTTATTTCGCTGTTTTTTGAGAGAAACGGAAACTGTTTTCCCTAAAAAGCTCATTCGTATCAAGTTATCGACGGGGAAGAAAACAGAGGGAATTTTCAGAAAATGCTCCGGAGAAGAGGATTATTTTTTTTCTTTATCAAACAGAGTATAATCCTTTCTTGAAAGCACTTTCAAGATCTAGATGTCCTTTGTCTCTACCACCTGACAACGGATATAAGCATTCTTCAATAGACTATTATTACAGTCTTCGTAGCTATTAGAAGCATATTAAGCTTTTACTAGGATTCATAACACTGGAAATTAAAAGCTCTTCTTCGAGCATCTGAAGGATTTTGTTTTTTGGCACACCCTTGCAAGATAGTGTGTGGATGAAAAAACCATCAAATAGGAGGGAGAAGTTATGAAGAACAGAAAAAGAGGATTTTCACTAGTTGAACTGTTGATAGTGCTCGCAGTAATCGCAGCATTGATCGCCACAATTACCCCCGTCGCACTGAATGCAATCCAAAAGGCCAAAGTCACCCAGGTGGCACAGAATCTCAAGACTCTCGCGAGTGCGTTCGAGAATAAGGCTTATGTAGATGGGGCTAATGCAGCTGATGGTCTGGCGAAACTGTCCGATATTGCGCGCGATGTTTCGAGCGACTACATTCTATACTATACGCATACCGCTGGAACATTCACATGTGTCGTTGCGTTTACGCCAACGGATTCAGTAAATCCTGATAAGGTAATAGAAGCCCTTCCAACTGCGGTGAAAGTTGCTCCTTTTACTACCATTTCAAGCTGGAAGACCTTGACGAAAAGCAACACCGGTACGAAAGATGAAGCACTTAGTAGTAGTGATGGACAAATCTTCTATCCTTTCATTTTCAGCGTTTATTGATTCTTAGAAACGTTCAAAGAACACCAGGTGGCTCTCTTAACTGAGGGCCTTTTTTTTTATTCCTGTTTCTTGGCACACCCTTGCAAGATAGTGTGTGGATGAAAAAACCATCAAATAGGAGGGAGAAGTTATGAATAACAGAAAAAGAGGATTTTCACTGGTTGAACTGTTGATAGTGCTCGCAGTAATCGCCGCATTGATCGCAACAATCACCCCGGTTGCTCTGAATGCAATCCAAAAGGCCAAAGCCACCCAGGTGGCACAGAATCTCAAGACTCTCGCAAGTGCGTTTGAGAATAAGGCTTATGTAGAGGGAGCAACTGGTATAAGCGGTCTCAACAATTTGAAGGATCTTGCAAGAGACGTAAACGACAAATATGAGCTTTACTATACTGCAACAGGTGGTGTATACACCGCTGTAGTTCTTTACAACGAAGCTGATGTAAATACAGAAAAGGTCATCGAAGCTTTAGCCAACGCCACAACGGGTACTACTGCCGTTACAACTTCCTGGAAAAAAGCTACTACATCTGGAGTAGCAAGCGTAAGCGATACAAGCATTGGAGCAGCAAACAAAGTAAAATATGAATTCTCTTTCAGAATCTATTGATTGTCTTGGTATAAAAAAGCCCTCTTCGGAGGGCTTTTTTCTTTGTTCACTAAACCTGCGGCAACAACGACCAGCATTAAGCAGTTCTTCTCAATTCCTCACGCATTGATTTCACAAAAAACAGCCTTCGCCTTTTTCTCTCTCTATTCAGAGCTAAAGTTGCACTTCGCAGTTTCCTATTGCACGATTTCCAATAAGCCAAATTCTCTGTATCCATCAACCTATGAAGTTTCTCAATCTACACTAAGCCTATTCCCGAAACCTGTTGAACCTCTCCAAACGATCCAAAATCCAACCTTCGTCTTTATCCCACTCTCGATCCACAAACGCGAATTCATCTCTCCCTAGCTCCTCCAAAGTGGCAGTCCACAACGCCCTAGCTTTCAAAACATAAGTCTCCGCTTCGGCACCTTTCCCTTCCAGAGATCTCCCCCGCCGAGCAGAGAAGCGACCCTATCGTATCTCTGAACACAGCCACTGAAATCGTGCGTAAGGTAACTCCAGCGATACTGCAGCCGTCCCGGAGAATTATCGTATATTCGACCTCCAGTCCAAAGAGTTAAGACGGCTCGACTATCTCTTCGGCGCCGTGCATAAGAGTATTGGGCCTCAACCCACAACCAATAAAGAGAACCAGACCGTCTCTTTCAACGAGCTTTATAAATGACGAATTAAAGGCAGTCAGGAGTGCGATCCATATGATGATCTGCCGTAAGCTCATCTGCCAGAGGGGCCATGGCGTAGACAGAATGCGTAGCATGAACGCTTCTCACCACCCCGTGACTTCTTCTGAAAGCCTCCGAGATCGCGCCCACATTCGACGGCGTCTTCTCATGATCGGAAATCTGGCTGAGCCGCGTAACAGACCTGAACGATAGCGCGAGCATCATAACAGTAATCCCTCTTTTTGAAGACTCTTCAAAGCATCGACCACAGACTCTGCCCCGCCCTGCACAAAGCTCATCGAAGAAAGCGAAGAATGGATAAGGACTAACTTATAATCGCCTATCAAATGGACAATCGAATCCTCAATCTTCCCCTGCTCATCAAACATCTCTTCTATCTTCTTAACGCCCTTAAGAGCCGTGGTGGGTTGTGCGTTGTGGGCTGTCGGTAAGAGCCGAGAAAGAACATCGAGAGTTGGCTTCGCCCACGAGAGGACGAGAACTCCTCTCTCCTGTTTCTCGTACTCTCTCCTCATCTCGTACTCTCGATGCTCTTCTTTGAAACAGTAACACTCCGTCACTTCGTGGCCCTCCTCCCTCAAGCTCATCATTACCCACAAGTATTGGAGAAAATGCAAGAGAAGTGATAGATTAAGAGGATGGATCGATGAATATTGTGAATACTTCTTTTTATGCGGTATGGAGGTGATCTCAGTGGTTGGGATAAGTGTTGAGTTTGAAGAAAGCAATTTTGGTGACAAGAGGTTGAACAAGAGGCTGAAGAGTATCTCAGAGGCTTTTGTGAGAAACAGTGAAAACAGCATTCCGGAAAGCTTTGAAGGCTGGTCTGAAACAAAGAGCGCATACAGATTCATGAGCAATCCAAGAGTTACAAGAGAAGAGATACTTAGATCACACACAAACAAGACAGTGGAGAGGGTAAAGGAACACGATACCATATTTGCCATTCAAGATACGACATCGCTTGACTTCACAAGACATAAAAACACTAAGGGGTTGGGCTATCTGGATGAAAAGAATTCGTATGGAATAATGCTCCATACAACACTGGCAGTCACAGAAGGAGGAAGACCATTAGGAATAATCTCACAACAAAGCTGGATAAGAGAGATAGAGAATCTAGGTAAGAGTAAGAGAAGACGTAAAAGACCTTTTGAAGAGAAAGAAAGCTCAAAGTGGATAAAAGCCATTGAAGAAACCGAGAGTATCATTCCCGAAAATGTCCATGTAATAACAGTGGGAGACAGAGAGTCCGATATATCCGATCTCATATTCCGGGAGAGACCTTCAAACAGCGATTACATTGTACGCACATACCACGATAGAGTAATCTCTGAAACGAAAGAGAAGATGTATGAAACCCTTGAGAAAGAAGACGAAGCCTTGAGGATAACCTTAGACATAGCCAACACAAGTTCTAGAAAAGGAAGGAAAGCGATACTTAGTATTAGGTTCAAACAATTCGAAATAGAGGGAACATACCGGTGGAAGGGAAAGAAGACAAAGGTCACGGCAATAATAGTTAATGAAGAAGAAGTCTCCGAACTGAAGGAGAAGGAAAGACCTCTGAACTAATTGCTAATTACATCTATGCCTTTAGAAAAGACAGAAGATGCAATCCGGGCGATAAACATATACAGGACTAGATGGATAATAGAGAGATTCCATTACACACTAAAGAGTGGATGCAAGGTAGAGAACCTTCAGCTGGAGGAGAGGAAAAGACTAGAGGTTGCAATAGCCATATATAATGTTGTTGCATGGTTCCTCTTATGGCTTACATATCTTGGAAGAGAGTTCAACGAAAAGCGATCATTGTTCTTTCTCGATGAAAATGAATGGAAGGTCCTGTACAAGATGGCAAACAAAGACAAACCTTTGCCAAATGAACCACCGACAATAAACGAGATAGTCTACATGCTGGGAAGAATTGGCGGCTTCATTGGAAGAAAGAGCGATGGATATCCAGGGGTAAAGACCGTCTGGCAGGGTCTCATAAAGCTGCTCATAGTCCTTGAATATGCAGACACTTTTTCTACCTGACTTATGGGTAATGATGAGCTCCCTCAAGGGAGGACCTAAGATCATCATCCAAAGAGCTTGATAGGTCTTGAAGCTCTGCTCGGAGAACGGTGAACCGTTAACGAATAACCGTTCCTGCCACTTGCATCATGAAACTTGCAACTGATGACCAAGAACCTTGACGCGCAGCGTCGGAACGAAGAACTGCCAGTCGCCACGACAGAGGTCAGAGGGATGAGGTTAGAGGTAAGAAAACCAAGTTTCTTTGCTATTCACACCTCTCACCTGTCGCCTCTAACCTCAGGTCTTTCCCAAGAACTTGGGCCCAACGCACCGGAACCGCTCTTCTGCTCTCCGAGGACGGGTCCACGCTCTTGGACGAAGGTCGAAGGACGGCTTTCTGCACGCTCTTATGAACGAGGAACTGCTCTTTTTCCTAAAAATGGAGTCCCTATTTTTTATGTTCATTTTTTATGCGGTGATCGCTGGTAAGACCCGCTTTCTTAGGATTTGCTCTTAGCCCCAAAAAAGTAGCGCAGCAAAAGGTTCTTTCTTCGTTTTCGTAAATTGAAGACCGCGTTTCAAAGCATGAATGGTTCGAGCTTCAGAAAAGTCCTTTGGAAGCAACGGATGCTATAATTTGGTAGGCACTTTGATCAATTATGGAAGGGGGGACACACATGATTATAGTCTCCAAGGAAGAATTACTTGCTTTCAAGAAGTTGGATCTCTTGTATCAGATGAATCTTTTGCGGGAGCAGTCAGCAAGGCTAGAGCGAAAGTACGATTGTTCACTCGAAGAGTTTAGAGACCTTGTTAATGATTCTGATGAAAACTATGAAATGTGGGATGACTTGATTGAATGGGAAGGATGCCAGTCCGCTCTTTCAGAAGTAAACTCGCTGTTGGAGAGTATCAATGCAGAAGATATTGAAGTTCGTTGAAAAATCCAAGCTCGTCCAGGATTTCAAGATTCATGACTTCAAGACCGGTAAGGATTTTGCATACATTAAGCTTGAAATCCTCTTCAAGAACTCATCAAAGGCCTACATAAGGGAGTTTGTGAATGCCAAACAGAGGAAATATTCTTTCCATTGGATTGTCGACCCTCGGACCGAGATACGGTGAATAACTCGCCCCATCATAAAAGCATTAGAACTCATCCTCATCACCTTCACCTTAACCAAAACGTTTTTCCTTCTGAATGCTCTGATCCTGTAACGATATTGGCATGGATCAAAGGCTTGCTGAGAAAAATGAAGACCTGGCGCCAGAAGTCATCCTCTCTGAAATTCAAAAACTTCGCTGAACGAACTGTCAAAATCAGAATGATTAGAATACTGAGTCGAGAAATGAGACAATCTGTATTACTTACACAAAGTCCGATATTCAAGCTAAATCCGGATTCTTTGCGAAATCTCATTCTTGACCTTCCCTCAGAAAAAAGTACTTCTTACTGACAGGCTAAACGCAGCAAGCCCATTCTTTGAAGGCAACTTCGTCTTGTGTTGGACTACTCTTCTAACTTCTAATCTCTTGCATCTCGAACTTTCGAATAAGTGCACTCCTTCCGCCACTTCGTGGCCCTCCTCGCTTCAGCGATACTGTTTGGGAGCCTGCCCTGAAATGCTCCTGTTCAGGGTCATCTCGTGATGGGCCTGCACGGGATCTCGCCCCGAAGATCCGCTGTACACCAGAAGTTCCGCTGTACGCTTAAGAACGAGAACCCGCTGGTCGCTGCTCAAAACAACGTTGTCCGTCAACGGTCCACCGTCCACCGAGAAGAGCGCGTTTCAAGAGACTTATAAAGTTTATCGGGTTTTGCTCATACAACTTGCAACTTGTCACTTGCGACTGTTTCAAAGATCTAGATCCTGGCCAGAAGCGCGCAGGATGACCTGAAGGGAGAGTCCCCTGCCGTGAAAACATGTTCTATTTTCCCGCTATATCATGGCACTGTCATTACATATAGCTCCCCCTAGTACCACTCACTTAGCCAGCCATGAAAAGCCCCTGTTCAGGGTCATCCCGTGATAAAACTGCACGGGATCTCATTCTTCTCGTCCGCCTGGCCCTTTTGGTAAGAATGCTTTGTTGCAAACTCGTGTTAAAATAATACCGAGAATTCTTTGGGAAGTGATCTTATGAAACCGGCTAGCATCAAGAAGCGAATGATCGACGAGCTTGAGAATATCCCGGAAGATAAGCTTCAACTGCTACTGGAACTAATAAGAAGCAGTAAGTCCAATCTTTCTGATCTTCAGGCAAAGAGAAGATCAATTACCGACTATGCAGGCTCATGGAAAGAGATCGATTCTGATCAATACAACGCTATGATCAAAGAACTTAGAGACCGAAGAGAAAAGGCAAGAAGGGAGCGCGATGTCTGACTCAGTACTCGTGGATACAGACATAACTGCTGAAATAAGACGCAATGCCGCCTTCGGCGGGACGCAAGGCGCCGAAGAGCAGCGGCGGACGCAAGGCTGGCTTCGCCAGGAAGTGATGCCCGGAGGAACATCCGGGGAAGTGATGCGCCGAAAGATCACCGGCGGAGGCGATGCTGGCGCTTGCGCCCCAGGATGAAGCGAAAGAGCAGGAGTCGATCTCAGTTTATGCTGGTCACAAAGAGCCGCTGAAGGCTGTAAGCATGGTAGAGCCGTAATCCGTTGACCGTTCAAGATCATGAACCCGTTCACCGAAAAGACCGCAGTACGCTTAAAAGCGGAGAACCCGCTGGTCGCTGGAAGTTCCGCTGTACGCTTAAGAACGAGAACCCGCTGATCGCTGACGAAGACAACGTTGTCCGTCAACGGTCCACCGTCCACCGAGAAGAGCATTTCAAGAGACTTACAAAGTTTATCGGGTTTTGCTCTTACAACTTGCAACTCGCCACTTGCAACTGTTTCAAAGATCTAGATCCTGGCCTGAAGCCCACCAGAATGACCGAAAGCAAGAAAAGACCGTCATCCCGTAGAGCCTACCCTCGAATCTCCTCATTCTGTCATCCCGTAGTGGTTCTGTACGGGATCTCGCCCTGAAAATCCGCTGTACACCAGAAGTTCCGCTGTACGCTTAAAAGCGGAGAACCCGCTAAACGCTGGAAGAGCGTCCTCCGTCAGCCGTCCAAGAACAAGTACCCGTTCACCGCTAAGACCATTCGATCGAGAAAGAGCACTGTCGAGACGTTCGCTTCGCTCACGAGAAAACGAGAACGAAAATAGGGACTGACGGGCTCCTGACGTCTGTACCGTTTTTCGCGTCCTCTCGCCCTCTCTTTCTCTCTCTCTTCTTCTCTCCTCTTCCCGCTCTTCCGGGACGGGTTTATGCTCTTGGACGAAGTACGAGGGACGGTTCTTCTCGCTCTTTCAGCTCTTGCCAGACCCTAGACCCCATACCCCAGACCTGGTTCGTACCAAGAACTTGGACGCGAAGCGTCGGAACGAAGAACTGCTCTTCTACCGCTCTTCCAAGGACGGCTCTTCGCTCTCCAACTAAATCACTGCAATTCATGATACAATTTTCATGAACATCGGCAGATACAGAATGATGCAGGTGTTCGTTGAAAGTGTTGTTGAAGAGGTGAGATTATTGAACTCAACAAGGCACCAACTGCCTCAGAAGAAGATTATTAGAATAGATGAACTCAAAGACATGGGATATAGCTTCTATCGTATCAAGAAGCTTATCGAGGAGAATATCCTCAAGAAACTGACTCGCAAAAGCTATGAAAATCTAATCTACGAGGGAGATGAATCGGACTTTTATTATGTTAATGCTTATGTGCCAAGGGGTGTGATCTGCCTGATTAGCGCGGCAATCTATTGGCAGCTTACCACAGAACGTTCCACAGCAATAGACGTGGCGATTCCCAGGAGCGACAGGATTTATACGATGCCAGAGTGGCCTCAGATTCAACTTTACTATTACAACGACATACGATACAGAACCGGAATCGTGACTATTAACGAAGACTCGAATCAGTTCTCCATTTATGACCCGGAAAAGACTGTAATCGACATTCTGCAATATCGCGAAAGACTCGGCATCGAAGTCGCAAAGGAAGTGCTTGTCAACTATCTCGCAAAAAAGGATCGAAACCTGAACAAACTATACAGATATGCGAAGGAACTCGGCAATTCAAAGATTCTGAGAACCTATCTGGAGGTACTGCTATGAACAAGGCAGCATCTGCAAAAGCCCGGCTGAGAAATCTAGCCGAGAAGCAAGGCAGGAGTTATCAGGATCTACTGCAAATCTATGCGCTTGAACGAACCATATACAGATTATCCATATCTCCCCACAAAGACAAATTCACATTGAAAGGCGGGATCTTTCTTTATGCGCTATTTGAAGGGCGGTTCCCGCGATCAACAACGGATATAGATCTGCTGGGGCAGAAAATCAGCAACGAAAAGGAATCTCTCGAGAAGGTTTTCTATGATATCTTCTCGGTAGATACTGACGACGGGATACGTTTTGATCTGGAAAGCATGAACCTACGCACCATTGCAGATGCAAAAAAATACCCCGGTACTCGGGTAACCATTACGGCCTACTTGGAGCGAACAAGACTATCCATAACCGTCGATGTTGGATTTGGCGACTGCATAACACCGGAGAGAGTTCAGATGGAATTCCCGGTTCTGCTGAATGATCCGGAGCCGGTTATCTTCGCATACTCAAAAGAATCGGTTATCGCAGAAAAACTGGAAGCGATAGCCTCGCTGGGTTTCCTGACCAGTCGCTACAAAGACTTCTACGACATCTTTTTGCTGTCCAGGTTCTTTCCTTTCAATGGCACAACACTGCAGGCCGCAATTAGAAAAACATTTAGAAATCGTGGCACACCGATGGAAGAGATCGTCGCATTCGAGAAGCAATTCACTTCCGATTCACTCCATAAGAGAAGATGGACAGCCTTCGCTAAAAAGAAAAACACCACGTTTGATACATCTCTTGAGGAAGTTATAGGTCAAATCAAGAGCTTCCTAATCCCTGTACTTGAAGCCTTACAGAGAGATAAGATCTTCGCCTCACACTGGGAGCCTGATGACCTAAGCTGGAAATGACCACTGTGTTTGTAGAGTTTGTAAGAGCCGGGAAAGAACATCGAGAGTTCGCTTCGCACATGAGATGGCGAGAAGCGAAAATAGGGACTGACAAATCTCTTCATGTCTGTCCCATTTTTCGCGTTAGGATCGAGATTCTGACCAGAAGCGTGTCAGAATGACTGAAAGTGAGAAAGGGCTTTCGTCCCCGTGGAACCTTCCCTGGAACCCACTCACTCAGTCATCCCGTAGTGGTTCTGTACGGGATCTCACCCTGAAGAGCCGCTGCACGCTGTTCAAAACAACGTTGTCCGTCAACGGTCCGCCGTTCTCCGTCCGAGAAGAGCGCGTTTCAAGAGACTTATAAAGTTTATCGGGTTTTGCTCTTACAACTTGCAACTCGCCACTTGCAACTGTTTCAAAGATCGAGATTCTGGCCAGGTACACGCCAGAATGACTGAAAGTGAGAAAGAACTTTCGTCCCCGTGGAACCTTCCCTGGAACCCACTCACTTAGTCATCCCGTAGTGGTTCTGTACGGGATCTCACCCTCACCATACCCTAGACCCGGTCCTACCCCTAGGAGACGAAGAACCTGGACGCGCAGCGTCGGAACGCAAAACTTGGGCGCAGCGCGCCGGAACCGCTCTTTCGCTCTTGATAAAATGGAGTCCCTATTTTCAATGGTAGTCTGACAGTCATGCACATAAACGATACAATTGTATGCGCAAATGATATTTTGTTCTCTTGTGAGAGGTGATACATGTCTTATGCTGAACAGATTCTAGACATCGCACGTAAAAACAACGGTATAGTCACATCGAGGCAAGTCACAACAGCGGGGATAAATCGTCATTATTTGAGAGTCCTGGTAGACAAAGGTTTTCTCGAAAGATCGGGACGAGGCGTTTACATTATTCCTACAATCCTTGACGACGAGATGTTCAATCTTCAAAACCGTTATAGGAGGGGGATATTTTCTCATGGAACGGCTCTATTCTTGCTTGATTTGACAGATCGAACTCCGATCAAGTATTCAATGACATTTCCGATCGGCTATAATACCTCAAATCTAAAAACAGAAAATGTTGAATACTACCGTGTCATAGACGGGTTGTACGAACTTGGTATAACCACGAAAAGAACTCCTAATGGCAACGAGGTGAGGGTCTACAACGCAGAGAGAACACTGTGCGATATTCTAAAAGGGCGTAGTAATACAGATATCCAGATCATAAGCGAAGCGTTCAAGAGATATACACAACTGCCCAGTAGAGATATTCCCATGATTTCAAAGTATGCAAAGCTCATGAGGGTAGAAAAGAAGCTTCGCGCCTATTTGGAGGTATTGCTTTGAAGAACTCGATGCAGCTGAAAGCGATCATTAAGAACGTGGCAAAAAGCAAGAATATATCTGCTCAAATTGTCCTTCAGAACTATATGCTGGAGCGTTTGCTGGAAAGAATTTCATCATCACGCTACCAATCGAACTTTATCTTGAAAGGTGGATTTCTTATCGCATCAATAGTAGGCCTTGATACAAGGGCGACCATGGATATGGACGGGACCATTAAAGGGCTAAAGGTGAATGCTGAAAGTATATCAAACATGCTGAACGAGGTCTGTGCGATAGACATGTGAATAATGAAGTCCCTATTTATAGAAAGGCCTTACTTAGTGTGGTTTGGTTGAAGATTCAGGAATTCATGCGGAAGTTGATATAATTACTTTGCTTAGACTAAGCACCCCAGGAAGAAGGGAGGGTTCTCCGTGAGAGTCGTTCTTGAGAATATCGGGCCGATAAAAAAAGCAGACATTTCGGCCGGTGATCTGACCGTTCTCGTCGGGCCGCAAGCAACGGGTAAAAGCATCTTTCTTCAGTTGTTCAAGTTCTGCGTTGATCACGCCGACATAGTAAAGGAATTGAAGAAGTTTGGCTTTGATTGGAAGAATAAGCTCGAAAGTTTCTTGCAGGCCTATTTTGGCGAAGGAATGCAGGCGATATGGAATTCACAGAGCCGCATTGAACTTAACGGAAGAAAGTTTCAGATCGAAACTCACGTGAAGAGATCAGGTGGAGAAGACAGTGAGGCCAAAGTATTCTATATACCCGCTCAACGAGTCCTTATTATCTCCGCTGGGTGGCCCCTTCCTTTCACCTCTTTCGATCCTACGTATCCTTTCGTTGTTAAGGACTTCAGCGAGAAGATCAGGCGCATAATGGATTCCGGCCTTGGGAGCGGCGATACCCCGATTTTTCCGAGAGACGGATACTTCAAGAAAGAGATAAGGGACGCGCTGCAGAAATCCATAATGAGAGAAGGCAAATTGAAACTAGATATAGGCCTCAGGAAAAGAATCATGCTGGAGGTTGCAGGAGTATCAATGCCCATCATGACTTGGTCTGCGGGTCAAAGGGAATTTGCGCCCTTACTACTTGGGTTGTTCTGGCTGCTGCCTTCGGCAAAAGTCTCGAAAAAGCAAGGCGTGAAGTGGGTCATAGTTGAAGAGCCAGAAGCAGGCCTTCATCCGCTAGCAATTAGAGATGTCTTTCTTACTATAGTCGAACTGTTGAGCAGGAATTATAGAGTCCTGCTCTCAACCCATTCTTCGGGAATAATAGAACTCGTTTGGGCAATAAATGAGATTGTATCTCATCCTGAAGCAACTGCTGACAAAAAGAGGAAGCTTCTCCTCGACCTTTTCGAACTAAAAACAACGACAAATACGAACAAACTAATAAAGGATCTTGAGAACAAGAAGCTTGTTGTCAACTACTTCAAACCAACCGAGGCTGGCGTGGTGACTGAAGATATTTCTTCACTCGATCCCGGGAGCGATAAGAAGTCAGTGTCGGAATGGGGTGGCCTCGTAGAATTCACTTCCAAGACAAACGAAATCGTAGCAAAGCTCTGGAGGTAGAAAATGGATCAAATGCAGCCCATAATGAATTCATCTCTTGGCCCCTGTATAAAGAACGGACTTCAAGCAATTAAGAAACCTGACAAAGTCAGTCTTCAAGAAACGAGAACCAATGCAAAGAGCGTTGATATAGATAGCTGCCTTAAAGAGGATTATCCCAATGAGAATAGATGGGATTATGCTGTTTTTATCGAGATTGATGCTGTTCTGAAAACAGCATTCATAGAGATTCACCCAGCCAACGAATCTGAGGTCGGCGAGGTGATCAAAAAGGCGCAATGGATGAAGCAATGGATCATAGATAATCAGATAAGAGTCATCAGTGAGAACCGGAAGTTCTTCTGGGTTTCATCTGGCAAGGTAAAGGTCAGCAAGAACTCACAGAAAATACGTCTTCTCCACAAACAAGGAATCGAAGGCCCACAAGAACATTTGGTTGTTGACAAAGAAATGAGATTCTAATGCCCCATCCGATTATCCCGTGTCAGCCCGAAGTAATTCTATACGGGACACCATTCTTTAAGTAATGGATCTTGCTCCCGCTCTTATGGCCTCGATCCTAAACCAACCAAGAACTTGGACGTGAAGCGTCGGAACGAAGAACTGCTCTTCTCCCGCTCTTCCGAAGGGACGGGGTCACGCTCCTGGACGAAGGGCGAAGGACGGCTCTCTGCACGCTCTTATGAAGGAAGACCTGCTCTTGTTCCTAAAAATGGAGTCTGTCCCGTTTTTTCCTGTCCCGTTTTTTTTTGGATTCTGAAAAAATGGAGTCTGTCCCCTTTTTTCTTTCGATTCCTAACTTACTTGTCCAATTCCCCTGGGGGATGAATACGCTCTTCTCGTCGCGCCAGTTCCGCTCCGCGGCCTAAGAACCAAGAACCTGGACGCGAAGCGTCGGAACGAGGAACCGCTTTTGTTCCTAAAAATGGAGTCCCTATTATTTTCTCCTCTTCCCGCTCTTCCAAGGACGGGTCCACGCTCTTGGACGAAGGTCGAAGGACGGTTCTCTGCACGCTCTTATGAACGAAGAACTGCTCTTGTTCCTTAAAATGGAGTCTGTCCCCATTTTTAGAGTTTGATCCTCTATTTTTGATCCAAGAACGGGTCCACGCTCTTGGACAAAGGTCGAAGGACGGCTCTTGAAAAAATGGAGTCTGTCCCATTTTTCGGTACCTGTTTTCATGGTGGGAAGGAAGTAAGAGAGCCTGCCCTAGAAGTAACTCACTTTGTCATCCCGTGATGCTTTTGCACGGGATCTGGCCCTGAAGATCCGCTGAACGCTGTAAAACATGGTTCGCCGTTGACCGTTCAAGACCATTAACCCGTTCACCGCTAAGACCATTCGATCGAGAAAGAGCAATGTCGAGGCGTTCGCTGCGCTCACGAAAAGACGAGAAGCGAAAACAGGGACTGACAGGCTCTTGATGTCTGTCGCTTTTTCGCGTCCTCTCGGCCTCTCTTTCTCTCTCTCTTCCTCTCTCCTCTTCCCCGCTCTTCCAAGGACGGGTCCACGCTCCTGGACGAAGGTCGAAGGACGGCTCTTGAAAAAATGGAGTCTGTCCTATTTTTGATTTTTGTGAGGGTCATCCCGTGATGCACCTGCACGGGATCTCGCCCTGAAGAGCCGCTGCACACTTAAGAACGAGGACCCGCTGATCGCTGGTAAGAACCGATTCTGAAAAAATGGAGTCTGTCCCGTTTTTTCCCGCTAAATGGAGTCTGTCCCCTTTTTTCGCCCTCTGTCCTAAACCCAAGGCGCCATCTCTTGACCCTACCATTTTCCTGTAGAAAATGAGACCATATACAGCGTCACTTTTTTTCGGTCTACCCGTTGGTCTTCTTTTCAGTGAAACGCTTAAAACATTTTCGAATTCAACAACCTTTTCATCGCTGAAGAACGGCTTTCCATCTGAACAAAGCTTTTGTTCAATGGGTTAGAAACAAGTACAAGAAACGAAAAGGTCTTGTACGAGCGAGAAAATGGTTGAAGAGAATCGCTCAAAGACAGCCCAAGCTCTTAGTTCAATGGACTATGGAGATACGCTATGCGGCTGGATAATAGGAGCCGGATGAATCGAGAGGTTCATGTCCGGTTCTTCCAGCGTATAGCGGATCTTCAGGGGCCAGTCACCTTTGGTGGCCAGTTCCGCTTCGCGGGCAAAACAAAAACAATCGAGAAAGAGAGCATAGAGAGGTTCGCTACGCTCACGAGAGAAGAGAGAGAGGGAAGTCAGTCTGCTGACGTAGGCTTCTTCTAAGTCTTGCAACTTGGAACTGACAACTTGCAACTGATCTTTCAGCGTATAGCGGATCTTCAGGAGACAGTCACCTTTGGTGGCCAGTTCCGCTTCGCGGGCAAAACAAAAACAATCGAGAAAGAGAGCATAGAGAGGTTCGCTACGCTCACGAGAGAAGAGAGAGAGGGAAGTCAGTCTGCTGACGTAGGCTTCTTCTAAGTCTTACAACTTGGAACTGACAACTTGCAACTGATCTTTCAGCGTATAGCGGATCTTCAAAAGCCAGTCACTGCAAGCTGTGGCGAGAAAAACTACAAGAATGCCAAACCGATTTGGCAAAGCCAGTTCTACTTCGCGGGCAAAGGAGCCGTTGTGTTCACGTGAAGATCGGGATTCTGAGCAGGATCATCTCAGAATGACGGAATCCTAGACGAAGAACCAAGAACTTGGACGCGCAGCGTCGGAACGAAAAATTTGGGTGCAGCGCGTCGGAACGATGAACCGCCCTTCTGCTCTAGATCTTAAATCCCCGCTTGAGCGGGGTGGCGGCATGTTCCTGCCGACGGGGTGTGTGCACGTCCAGCAAAGGCAAGAATGTTCAGTGGGAGAAAAAGGCCCACCGGGGAAGAAGTCAGAGCCCCGTAGCTTGGATAGCAGTGGGGAAGGAAACTGAACCACTGAAGTCTATTGACAAAGCCATATTAAGTATGGTGAGCGAGTGGTCAGGCCATAACGAAAGTGAACGCACGAGTAGCCTCGAGACTACAGTTCCGGAAGTCGAGTC
>NZ_JWIM01000058.1:0-2674 GCF_002896535.1 Mesotoga sp. B105.6.4
AGCTGCGGTGTGTAGGCGTTTCCGAGGGGAAATATCGGCAGCCTGAAAGCCAGAAAGTATATCAGCAGCAACCCGAGCCAGAAATATGGAAAGGAACGCACGAAGATAAAGAGTCCGACAGTGAAGGAAGCGAGCTTCGTGTTACGTTTCCACGCAACGCCTATACCTATTATCGTGCCGAGAAAGAAGCTGATTATCGTAGCCGTACCCATCAGCCCAACTGTCCAGGGTACGGCGACCTGCAATACTCTCCAGACAGGAGTCGGGAATCTTGAGATAGAGATACCCAGATCGCCCTTAAGGAGGTTAAGAAGATACTTTCCGTACTGGACAAGCAACGGATCGGACGAATCGACGCCAAAGGCAGCCCTTATTGCTTCGAGTGATTCTAGAGGAACACCTTGCATCTTGTCCATCAGATCCTGCGCAGGATCACCGGGCATCATTCTCGGAATGAAGAAATTCAGAGTGACTGCAACAAACAAGGCGAAGAGCAACAATCCGATCTTTCTAGCGAAGTAAGCCAATGCTGTTTAGAAAGCGTCTCTCTCTTGAGGAAAGCGAGCCTTCCTTACCCCCTCTCGTGAATATGAATAAGCCTCGCGGGCACTAGGGCCCGCGAGCTATATCCAGCAAATTACCTCAAGTGTATAGAAAGCAAGATGGGCATCTTGTCCATGCCTGTCGGTCTGGGTTCGGCATAGGGATTGTCGGCATTGGGCCAGCCGACGAAATTCCTTGTGCTGTACTCGAACCACACAGGATTGAAGAACATTGGTACAGAGGGAAGATCCCTCAGGAAGATGCTTATAACTTCCTCCATAATCTTATCCTGAACCTGTGGATCGGTCTGTTTCTTATAGCTGTCGAGGAGTTCGTCGATCCTGTCGTTTTTGTAACGCATTCCGTAGTAATTACCCGCGTTTTCTCCAATCGGCGCCCAGTGCTTTGAATGTACCCAGTTGTCGAACTGATAATAGGGACTGGTTCCCGTAACGGAGATCCCGAAAAGCATCTCGTAGTTTCCGTTGAACATCATGTCTTTGTAAGGAGAAGGCCAGGCGGCCAGAGTAACGATAGCCTCGATTCCGACCTCTTTCAGTTGTCTTGCCACCTCTTCGGCTCCCATTATCCAGTCGGTCCACCCCGTCGGGACATAGAGATTCAACGAGAGGGCCTTGCCGTCCTTTTCGTAGATCCCGTTCCTGTTAAGCTTGTAGCCTTCTTTCTCGAGCAGATAGCTTGCGTAATCGGGGTCGAATTCGATGCCGTACTCCTTGAGCCCCTCTTCTGCAAGTCTGAGATAGCTCGCTT
Organism: Mesotoga sp. B105.6.4; assembly: GCF_002896535.1. Taxonomy (NCBI): domain Bacteria; kingdom Thermotogati; phylum Thermotogota; class Thermotogae; order Kosmotogales; family Kosmotogaceae; genus Mesotoga; species Mesotoga sp. B105.6.4. Next base: position 1,315 of record NZ_JWIM01000058.1, read on the forward strand.
TGACACCGGCCAGCGAAGCAGGGACGGCTCCACTCGCCATTATTCTAGTTATCTCTATTGGATCGATCGCCGCAGCTATCGCTGCTCTCACATTGTAGCTGTCGAAGGGCCACTTAAGGTTGTTTAGATTGAGGAAAACGAGGTTTCCTTCGGGAAGCCAGTACTTGAAGTGCTCGGGATCGGCCTTTACAAATACCTCATCGATATTGGCAACAAAGTAGCCCGCCCAGTCGAATTCGCCCCTGGCGAGTCTTAGGGAAACCTGCTCGTTGGTTGTGGTTAGCGTAAGGACTTCGTCTATGTAAGGAAGAGGTTTACCGTCTTCGCCTATCTGCCAGTAATTTGGATTTCTAACCACGCTGAACGACTGTTCGCTGAATGAGCCTTCCTTCAGAATAAACGGTCCGGTGCCTACGGGGATTCCTTCGCCTATCCAGGTTAGAGGATCATCGACTTTAGACCAGATGTGCTCTGGAACTATGAAGACACTGGAGAATCTCTGAATAATTGTTGTATCGACCTCCGAAAACTCGAATGTGACGGTCATCGGCTTGTCCGATCGAACTCCGGTGACTCCCGTCGACCAAAGACTTGCGACGTCTAGCGCCCTATTCTCTCTTCCCAGTTCTACAGTAAACAGAACGTCTTTCTCAGTAAAGAGCATCCCATCGTTCCACAAAACGCCCTCTCTCAGGTTGAAAGTCAGTTCTAGAAGGTCGTCGGACCACTCATAGCTTTCTGCAAGCCAGTTCATGATCCTTCCGGTCATGGGATTGAAGTAGATAAGAGTCTCGTAAAAACCTCCGATAGCCATCTCGTTGGTATTTGGGGAGAAGGGGTTGAAGTTTTCGATCAGGATACCCTGTTTAATGGAGGTGATCCTGAGGGTCCCTCCCCTCTTTATTTCGGTGGCAAACAAACTTGCTGAAATCACCAGTGATGCGATGGTCAAGATTACTATAACCTTTTTCATTAGTTCCCCCCCCTTTTTTACAGGTTTTGATACATCATTAATATTATAGACACTTCAATATCCAATTCCAAAGTCAGCCAAGGCCAATCAAGTGCAAATACGGGCGTTTACGAAGAGAAAACTGTTTGACCGCCGGCATTCTATAATGACAATACATATATACAATTATTTCACGCTAGATCCGGTTACGAAAGTTAATAACACATACTATTTCGAAACATTAGCTAGTTTCGGAGAAAGCCATAAGGAGAAAAGCAAAAGCCAGTCTGCTGGCGCAGGCCAGTCAAAAGGCAAAGATCATCGACGCCAGTGAAGGCTTCGCCTTCGCCAATACCACTTCGTGGTGACAGTCACTGCAAGCAGTGGCGAGAAAAACTATAAGAACAC
>NZ_JWIM01000136.1:0-1322 GCF_002896535.1 Mesotoga sp. B105.6.4
ATTACTCAGTGGTTAAACCGAGGTATTTGAGGGATAGGCAAGACTCCAAGCCGGTCCAGCTCGGGCTATTTCCTTTCTAAACGCCCCATTCTGAGCTTTTGATGGTGCTAATACATATATGAAGGTGCAGCAAGAGAAAATGCGTTAGAGAGCGTTTTACGAGGTGTAGTTATGAAGGAAGTCCAGCCGATACGCGATTCGAAGAAAATCGATGCGATGAAGGCTATTATGAAGGGTGAATCAAACTACAGGGATCTCCTTCTGTTCACTCTGGGTATTAACACCGGACTGAGAATCTCAGATATTCTCGCCCTTAAGTGGAGCAGTTTCATTAACGGTGGTGGAAGACTGCTGAAGTCAGGAGACCAGTTGAATGTTGTGGAGATTAAGACCAAAAAGATAAAGAGCTTTATGATAAACAGGTCGGTCGCCGAAGCGTTGAAACTCTACTACGATTCCCTGGGAAGTCCCAATCCTGATGATCCTGTATTCTCATCCCGTAAGACAGCTGACGGCACGCTACAACCAATAACAAGAATAGCCGCCTGGCAAATGTTAAATAGATACGCCAATATGGTTGGTTTGGATGATGGGATCGGAACACATACACTTCGAAAAACGTTCGGCTACCACCTGTACAAAAAGGGCGTGGCTCTGGAATACATTCAAAAGATGTTGAACCATTCTTCTCCGGCAATAACTCTGCGCTATATAGGAATTACCCAGGAGCAGCTGAACGATATCTATGTGGAACTGAATTTATAACAGCCGGCTACTCCGTGCCCGGCGCTCACAGCCGCAGTAAAGGCTAAAACATAATCAGGGTAAAGCCCTTGCAATACGGAGGCCCAGACCGCTGCTCGTGGCAGTGGGCGAGACGCTGTCGCGGTAAGCTACACATACGAAAGACATTCTGCAGTACCAACTGCCACCGCGAAACACCCGACAGGAACCAATGCTGTTGTATGGATTTGTTTGTGGGGAACTAGAGTAGTCTCTAAACACATCCGAACACCACTCCCATACATTGCCGCTCATATCGTACAGACCCAGTTCGTTAGGTACCTTAGTCCCTACTTCCTGTGTCATGCTTTTTGAGTTAGAAGCATACCAGGCAACATCGTCTGCATTATCGCTACCAGAATATTTGTATCCCTTGCTCTTGTTTCCTCCCCTTGCAGCGTATTCCCATTCGGCTTCAGTAGGTAACCTGTAACCAACCACGTCAGTTATGTCTGTAGTCGTCTTTCCATATTTGTCCAGGAGGTTACCTTTATCATCATACGACTTAGGAATTCCTTCCTTTTCACTCAACCAGTTGC
>NZ_JWIM01000051.1:0-3569 GCF_002896535.1 Mesotoga sp. B105.6.4
GGTGTTCCTTGTCCCGGCCGCGTGGGCTGCGTATTCTCCAAGCATGACCTTTGGACCGGATCTGTCGTACTTGTCGTATCTATCTGTGTTCCTTAACATCCATTCCGGAACGGCATACATGTGCTCATCAAGAATTTCGACTTCGTTTTCTCTTGCCCATCTCCACGCCCGGTTGAATGAAGCTCCTTCATATGAAGGCGGGCCGCTGAAAACAATGATGATTTCAGGATACTTCGCTTTGACAGCATCTCTGAACATCGGGAAGCGATCATGATATTCCGTGCCCCAATTCTCGTTTCCTATACCAATATACTTGACGTTAAAGGGCTCGGGATGACCAAGCTCGACACGTTTCGAGCCCCAGAATGAATTCTTTGGCCCATTTGCAAACTCTATGAAGTCAAGAACATTAGAAATCCATTGGTCCATCTCATCTATCGGACAGTACTCGGCTCCCCGAACCTGACACGACATGCCCGAGTTGAAGATCGGTATGGGCTCGGCATCAAGGCGTTCCGACAGGAGGAGGTATTCGAAGAATCCGATGCCATATGACTGGTGATAGCCCCAGAGGTTGTAGTTTGCCTTCCTCTCTTCTACCGGTCCGATTGTATCCTTCCAGCGATAGGCGTTCTCCAGGCTGTCGCCTTCAACGAGGCAGCCGCCCGGAAACCTTATGAAGCCAGGCTTAAGCTCTTCGAGCATCTCTAGAAGATCTACCCGCATGCCGTTCCAGTTCTCTTCAGGAAAAAGCGAAATCATGTCCAGGCAGACCTCGCCGGCCCCTCTCAATATAAGTAAAAGCCTGCCATTGCTGCAGTCTTCGGGAATTACGAATTCGACCGAATACTTCTCCCATTCACCGCCGAAAGCCGACCCGAAGCTTGCTTCAACGATTTTGTTGCTCTTCTCATCCGTTAGTAGAACTGTTATTTCACCGCTGTATTCCGAATTGCCTCGAATGAACGCGGAAAACTCGTAGCGTTTTCCTTCCTTCAAAGGAATGCCGTCGTAACCGTTGTTGGAAAGCGATACTGATCTGTTTTCGGACTCAATATCAAAAGTCAAGTAATGGGGATTGTTCTCATTAAGCGGCAGGTCCGAGTCAACCGAGAAAGTTGCCTGGCAACCGGTTTCAAAGACTGCAAACCAGCCTTCGAGAGGATCTTTGTGTTCGAAAGATCGATTTCTTACCAACTCAGCGTATAGACCGCCATCTACTGCATGGTTTATGTCTTCGAAAAATACGCCGTAGAGGAAGGGACTTATCTCGGGACCGGGATTGCTGGGATCTATTGTCAGCACATGACCTGTATTCGCAACAAGAGTTTCCGGAATAAGAACCATCATGAGAACAAAGGTATATAAAATGGCGGCTGTTTTCATTTAGAGCACCCCATTCATTGCCCGAGAACAAGGGTGAATTCATTCTTCTCGCCCTTCTTAACGTCAATAATGAATGTCTCTGACATCGCTCCGCTTTCCACCGAGACTTCATACTTACCGGCAAAACCGTTGAAAGCCACTTTGCCCGAAATATCCGTCTCGAGACGGACAGAGGTTTTCCATTCTTCGTGTATAAGCTTCTTCAACTCATCAAAGATCGGTTTTATCGAGAGATCGTCGCGCAGGAATCCGCTGCCTGACTGCCATGCCCTGTAGAAATTCCAGTACGTTATTGCCTCGACCGCCGGATGGCTGAAGAAGACTTTGTAGAATATCCTGGCGATCTCGGCCTGTATCTCTTCGGCCTCACTTATAGAGACGTCGAAAGCGTCTATCACGGCCGGAAGAGGAATCTGAAACTCCGATATATGAATAGGTTTTCCCAGCTGAGCCAACTCGTCAATTGCAAGATATATGCTTTCCAAGGATCGCAGCTGACCAAGTAGATCCTGAGCAGTGAAAATGTGCGCTTCGGCTCCAATCACATCTATGGGAATTCCTTCATTTATGAGTTGCCGGGCTCTTGAAATGAAGGCTCGCCTGGTCCGCTCATTCACCAACACCCCGTATTCGTTTAGAACTGTAATGGCGTCGGGGTCGGTTTCCTTAACTATTCTAAACGACTCGGCAATATAATCCGAACCTATCGAGTCGAACCAGGGTTGAACAATAGGCTCATTAACGACATCCCAGTATTGAATGAGATCCTTGAACTCTTCGACTTCCCTAACAACTCTCGAAAAGAGATATTCCCGTACTTCTGCCCATTGACCGAGCTTTCCTTTCACTTCTACCCAGGCGGGCACACCTACGCTCGGCGGATTCCCCCAAACAAGTGTATGACCCTTAACCGGGACTTCGTTTTCACCCAGCCATTGGGCGATCTTCTTAGAGGCCTCGGCCAACCGAATTCTTCCTTCTGTGGACTCATAGTCTGCCCAATAGAAGGAGGGAAGAGTGGCGAAGTTGAAGAGCTCAAGATACAAACGCTTATATTCCTCGAGATCTTCCTCGGGCAGTGGTCTGATCCCGAATCTCCTTCCGCGGTTGTAACTGGTTTGAGCGTAAGCGTAAAGCAGGTATTCGGGAGCATTTCCGAAGTAGAACTCATGTGAAAGTTGTTTAGCGGACACCGAAATGCTGTCTAATTCTTCTCCGTCTCTATCTACGATCTCTATCTCAACCTGTACTTTTCTGTCCGTCTCTATCCTTTCTTCGAAAGTGCTTACATCAATATCGATAGGCAAGACACTACCTCCAAAAGATAGACTGCAAACAAGCAAGCCCAAGATCAACAGAAGACAAGTCCTTGGGGTCATTGCTGACTCTTCTTCTCCTATTTTCCGAAAAGACTTCAGTATTTTAGACATGGCATCTACTCCTTTCCAAGAGATCCCAGGGAGATTCCCTTCATCAAGTATCTGTGGAATGCGATGAAAATTATCAGAGATGGGGCGACAGAGAAGAAAGCTCCTGCCATCATAGGCCCAATACCTCTATACGGGTCTCCCCATCCCGCGCTAAACCTTATTAGTGCAATAGGTAGTGTGAACTTATCTGCTTTGCTTAGAATGAGCAGTGGCCAAAGGAAACTATTCCACGAACCCAAAAAGGTCATTAATGAAAGCACTAACATTGCCGGCTTAATATAAGGAATCACTATGCTTATTAGGAACCTGAACTTGGAGCAGCCGTCTATCCAGGCCGCGTCCTCCAGCTCTTTGGGAATATCTAGCATATATTGCCTCAAGAGGAAGACGCCAAACGTTCCTCCAAGGCCTGGTAAGATCAGAGCGAGATAGGAATTTGTTAATCCCATTCCGTTAATTATGAAGAAGTGGGGTATCAGAAACAGCACTGCTGGAAAGGCCAGGACCGCAACATACATCCAGAAGATGAACATTCTTCCCCTGAACCTCAGTCGAGACAACGCGTACGCCGCGGGGACTGAAAGCATTAGAGTAGCCAGAGTTGTGCTCACAGCGACAATCACGCTATTTAATGTCGCCTTTATTAGCGAAAGGCCTCCCGAGGGTGCAAAGATTATTTTGTAGTTCTCGAGTGTTGGGTTATTGGGTATCCATTGCGGGGGAGTTTCAATCACAGCAAGTGTGGTTGACTTC
>NZ_JWIM01000052.1:0-2389 GCF_002896535.1 Mesotoga sp. B105.6.4
ATGAACATTCTTCCCCTGAACCTCAGTCGAGACAACGCGTACGCCGCGGGGACTGAAAGCATTAGAGTAGCCAGAGTTGTGCTCACAGCGACAATCACGCTATTTAATGTCGCCTTTATTAGCGAAAGGCCTCCCGAGGGTGCAAAGATTATTTTGTAGTTCTCGAGTGTTGGGTTATTGGGTATCCATTGCGGGGGAGTTTCAATCACAGCAAGTGTGGTTGACTTCATTGAAGTTGACAACATCCAGAAAATTGGCGCAAACCAGAAAGCTGCAAAGGCCCAGAGAAAAACAGTAATAATCGCTGCAGTCACTCGTTTGCTGAGCTTTTTCTTGTTTTTCGCAACTGTAGAAGCCATTATCTCACCCCTCCGTCGATCGTATCGATTTGGTGACCAGTACAAGTTGAATCACAGCAAAAATCAGTACGATCGCAAATATATACCAGGAAATCGCTGCGGCTCTTCCGAAATCCTGTCTCTCAAATCCAACAAGGTATAGGTAATAAACCAGAGTACGTGTAGTTCCGGCCGGCCCCCCACCGGAGAGAATGTAAGCCTGATCAAAGAGTCCAAAGGCCAGTATGGCTTGTCGAACAACGTCGAAAAATAGCACGCTCTTGATCCAGGGCAAAGTGATATATAAGAATCTTTTCCACGGGCCTGCGCCATCTAGTTTTGCCGATTCGTATTGTTCGGGGGGAATTCTCTGCAGGGCTCCCAAGTAAAGCAAAATGCTGAACCCCACAATCCACCATACAGTTACCAGGATAATCACTCCCCAAGCAACTGATGTGCTGCCAAACCATGAAACCGCGTTGTTTATCGCGCCAACCTTGTTGAGATAGTAATTTGCTAATCCAGAAGGAAAAGAAGCGAAGATCCACTTCCATGAACTAAGAATACCTACAGAACCAAAGAATGCCGGTGAAACAAATGCAATTAGAAGCCATAGTTGGCCAAACCTCTTCTTCTTGAGAATGTGTGCAAAGATAATGGCAACGATTATCGTGAGTGGAACACTGATTATCGCAAAAAGCACTGTGTGCTGAACCGTGGGCCAAAATCTTGAATCATTCCACGTTCGAATGTAGTTGTCAAAACCGACAAACACGTTATCCTTGAGAAGACTCCAGTTGAAGAAACTAATTACGAGACCGAAAACCAGTGGAACCACAACAAATAGAGCGAAGAAGAATAGGTGAGGGAGAAGGAACAACCACGATCCTATCTCCCTGCGGAATCGTTTAGGTGATTTTGAATGTGATTGTGTCAATTACTCCTCCTCCCTTCACCAAGTAAAGCGATTACTTATCTGCGATTAGTTTCTTGACCAGTAGTCGTCAAGAATTTCCTGAACGGCGAACGAAGCTTCCTTCATACCAGCTTCCGGAGATATCGAGTGCAGCACCAATATTTCCTCAAGGTAGACTGCTATTTCGGCCTCGATTTCCGATATCAGCGGGAACATCTGGAACTGTCTTACGTATTCGGAATCCTGAGATACTGCGTAAATGTGAGGCAGTCTCTCTTTCAACTCCTGACTCTCGGCGAGTGATTTTCTTGCAGGAGTCTGTCCCGCTTCGTACCAATCAATCGCGTGGTCCCATAGATACTTGATGAATGTTGTCGCGGCTTCAAGTGTCTTAGGATCTTCGACCATGACTCTTGGCATTGCCAGTACGTGAGAACCTCCAAATACGGCCTTGGTGTTGCCTAACTGAGGAGCTACCGCATAACCGAAATCCTCACCCAGCTGTTCCATCCAGGGCTTAATGGTCCAGATACCGGTTATCAATACTGTACTCTCCCCGGACTGGAAGGACACGCCTGGGTCGGCTACCTGCATGGGAAGAATACCCTTGTCCTGCATCTCGAGCATCAGCTTGCAGACTTCGATTCCGGCTTTCTCGAATGCCGGCTCCTTAAAGTCGTCTGTCAACACTTCTCCCCCGTGCTGCCAGAGAAGGTGGAACCAGATCCATGTCCAGGCAGGGTTTTCGTAGTATGGAGTAAGTCCTGGAGGTGTAATGGGAATTAAAGCTTCCATTGCGGAAATAAACTCTTCTCTTGTCTTCGGCGGGTTGTCAGGATCGAGACCGACCTTTGCGAAGTTTCCTCTGTTGTAGGCCATGTAGAACAGCCATATGTCCATTGGAATACCGACGATTTTACCATCTACTACAAGTCCGTCGAGAACACCCGGGAAGATGTCGTCAGTGTCAATTCCATACTTGTTAAGCCATTCTTCCGCTGTGAAGCCCTTGAAGTGTTCCAGATAGAGAGGCATGTCGAATTTCCTGATGAACATGATCTCTGGGGCAGTCTTGGATGCAATACCCATCGAGAGCTTGTTCTTCATATCAAGAGAAGACTCTACCACAACATGG
>NZ_JWIM01000137.1:0-1567 GCF_002896535.1 Mesotoga sp. B105.6.4
AAGATTAAGTGATAAACTCAAGGGTATATCCGGGAGTTCTGTTACAGGCAGTGAGATATTCCCGCGGATCAAACCGCCTTCACTCATGAACGAGACTTCTGTATCAATAACGGCGTTGAGTTGTATCGACAGCCTGACCAAAAATCAGAACCGAAGAAAGGACAACTATTAAGAGTATTAAAGGAAACCTGATCGCTTTCAGAAGAATCGCCTCCTTTCCGTCTAGCTGGAGTATATCGGAAATCATTGATGAGAAAGCAGATACGATCTCAGGTTCACTTTATTGTCTTTTATGGGAAGTTTCTTTCGGATATTAGCCCTGTGGAAGTCCACGGTCTTCTTGGTTACACTGAGAATTTCGGCTATCTCTTTGCTGGTCTTTCCTTCTCTTATGAACTCTGCTATCTGTATCTCTCTTGAAGTGAGATTATCAAGAATAGAAGAGTGTTTTTTTGTAACAGGGTGCATTATCTCCTTTATCAGACCCTCTACAAACTCGACATCCTTTTCGTCGGTGTGCCTCTTCAAGTAATCCAGTGCTGGCTTTACATAGCGTTCCATATTGCCCATGATGGTCTTCTCCAGCTCATCCTTTTCCTCTTCGGTCCGCCTGAGAAGACTGGTCAGAAGGTCGTTCCTCTTCTCTATAGTGTCGAGTCTGTCAAGAACGCTTATCAGTTTGTACTCGACAAATCTCTGAAGAGAAATATCTCGCACGTACTCCAGAAGAGCTATGAGCTCGTTGTCCTTGTTGAAGATCGGAATGGAAAACAACTCCTGCCAGCCGTCACTAACCGAATGAGCCTGATATGGAACGATCTCGACTTCGGACTTCTTGCTCTCCATCGTTCGAAGCACCGGACACTTTTCGCAGGGACTACTGCGGTTGTGGTATATCTCGAAACACTTTCTACCGACAATCGCTCGCTTGCTGGAGTACCAGTGCTTGATCGAGCTGTTAACGTATCTTATTCTCATATCGACATCCAAAATACTGACGCCGTCCTGAATGCTCTCCAGAATGAAGACCAGAAGCTCGCGGCTATTCAGTATGCTAGACTTTTCTAGCGAATCTCTGGAAAGATATATACCTGGTATAGAAGTCAACGGTCTCTTCACTTCACTGGTATTTTCCGAAAAAAGACCTGGCATTTAACACGCTCCTTCGGTGCATTTATTTCGTAGACAATACTCGAATTATCCCACGGCAATGGCCTAGTATCAAATTTAGTGAGCTTTTTAGGTGATTCGTCATGTTTCCTATCACATGATAGACACAGGTGATACCTGCCAGTCTCATGCTGGTACAACTATATAGTAATACCAGTATTGTACCAGTAATCCGAATAATACTATCATAAGATACCGGAGGATTTGCTTTTTGCTTTGTGACGCGGGGAAAATATAACGAGGGAGGTAATAGCTTTATGTCCGAAAAGGAAGTTCTCTTCACACCAATTAAGATAGGAAACCGGGTTGCTCAGAACAGAATGGTAATCAACGCAATGGAATGCTGTGATTCAGATGAAGAAGGAAATCCCACCGAAAAGACCTACGAACGTTACAG
>NZ_JWIM01000021.1:0-1333 GCF_002896535.1 Mesotoga sp. B105.6.4
ATCCGCCGTTGGCCGTGAAAGGTTAATGGAGAACTGCATCTCACAGCGCATAGCGGTTCTTACGGGCGAGATCCCGCACAGGAACACTGCGGGATGACAGAACGGAGGGCATGAACACGATCCCAAACAGAAGCAAGGGCAGACTCACTGAGGTACAATACTTTCCTTTTCCGTCATGCTATTTCAACCTTCAGGTCATCCTCGACAATGTTCCTGGTCAGGATCACGGTCTTTCTCGAAAAAGGGACGTAGAACTGACCGCCCCCGGTGTAAGCATATTGAGCACTATTCCCGGAGGCGGCCATGCCTATTACAGCGGGACTTCTATGGCTTCGCCTCATGTTGCTGGAGCGGCAGCGCTTGTTCTTGCCGCAAACCCGACACTGACTAACGTAGAGATTAGATCCATACTTCAACATACGGCAGAAAATCTGGGACTAAAACAGAAACATGAGGGATACGGGCTTGTCAGAGTCGATCTAGCAGTTAAAAGTGCGTCGGGAGTCACTCCTGAACCCGATCCTGATCCAGATCCGGAACCCGGTACTTCGATCACAGTGTCTAGTGTCGATTATTCGTTAAGCAAGAATCTCAAACATATTTACGTTTCTGTGCAGCTTGATCCAGCTGTGGTCGGAGCAAGTGTTTCGATAGCAGTCTACCTTAACGGAGGCAGCTCACCATACTCTACTTGAACAATCACGACAGACACGGCGGGTGTTGCTAAATTTACCGTTGTCAATGCGCCGTGGGACTTATTCGACTGTGGTCACGGATGTCACAAGAAGCGGTTATGAATGGGGTGGTGTATTCCCGAACAACTCTTATAAGAAGAAATAAGAGCCTGTGAGGGGAAATATTCAGGCAAGGTGAAGAATTGAATTGCAGGGAAAACTTATGAGCATGGTAATTAAGACATGTATTTTGGCTACAATGAATTCCAAATGAGTCATTTATACTTCTTCTGACTAATGAAGCCGAGATAGCCTGGCCATAAGATACCCGTCACAGGTACTCTAACTGAAGGAGTTTTCTAATGCACAATATTCTCTTTCTGAATAGTATAGGCGAAGACCCCAGGTACATTCGGTGCAACAGTCTCAGGAATCAGTCCTTGAAACTCAGCGATGTACTTCCCGTTGGCCTAAACTTAATTAAAAATCGTGACAAAATAGACCACAGTAACGACCCACGTTTTTCGAGACCGAATAGCACAATTCTCTGGTTGATCATGTTAATCTGACATTCTCATTGGTTCATCAGCAACAAAACACGACTGTACTCACCTTTGTTCTGATCTAAGGATATTGTCAAACTACAATTCATAAATAAT
>NZ_JWIM01000041.1:0-1453 GCF_002896535.1 Mesotoga sp. B105.6.4
AAACGAGGACTGCTTCAGAGATTCTAGAGCTTCTGGATAGCGGTTTGAGGGATGTCGGTGAGAACTACGTTCAGGAGGCTCAAGAGAAATTCGAGGTGATCGGCAGCAAAGCCAGATGGCACTGTATAGGTCACCTGCAGCGAAACAAAGTCAAGAAGGCCGTTGAGATATTTGACTTGATCCAGACTGTGGATTCCCTGAAACTGGCCGAGGAAATAGATAAGCGATGCGCTTCCATAAACAGGAGAATGCCGATAATGATAGAAGTTAACAGCGGCAGGGAGGGAAAAAAGGCCGGGGTCTTTCCCGAGAATGTCTTTGAACTTATTGAATCGATTTCATCCCTCGAGAATATTTCTGTAGTTGGTCTGATGACTATGGGGCCGTTAACCGATGATCAGGAAGAAATCAGACCTTACTTAAGACTAACTAGAGAGTTGTTTGAAGAGATCTCCATGCATAAGATCGAGAGAGTTCAGATGCGTTACCTTTCTATGGGGATGTCCGGCTCATACAAGGTTGCGATTGAGGAAGGATCCAATATGGTGAGACTTGGCACGATAATCTTCGGCGAAAGACAGTAGGACGAGCGCTCCGCAAGGGTACCGAGTAAGCATACTCGGTCGATCTTCGAACAGTTGCTTAGGGTCAAGAGTCCTTATATCGATTGAGTTGTGTCCAACGATTTCACGAATTGCCTAACTTCGAGATTCGTTGCTGCCGGAAAGCAACTCCAATCCAATCCTCATTCTCTTGGTGTCAACTTCAAGCACTCTGACTTTCACGATCTGGCCGACGCTCAAGACTTCAAGTGGATCCCTTACTCTTCTTCCCATCTTGCTTTTGTGAATCAGACCGTCCTGTTTGACTCCAATGTCTACGAAGGCGCCGAAATCCACAACGTTGCGGACGGTTCCTTCAAGTTCCATGCCTTTAGACAGGTCTTCCATCGAAAGCACGTCGGTCCTCAGAATCGGTTTCTCCAGCTCCTCTCTTGGGTCTAAACCGGGCTTTTTCAGCATCCCTATTACTTCTCTCACAGTGATCTGGTTAAAACTGTTTTCCCTTGCCAGAGCTTCGGGATCGATTTGATCAAGCAATTCAGTAATCTCATCTTTTCTGTCGAAGAGCTCTTCCGGGAGCAACTCTACGCTTTCAAGGATGAATCTGGCGATCTCGTAGCTCTCTGGATGGACAGAGGTTCCGTCAAGAGCTTCGGATCCATTGATTATTCTGCAGAATCCCGCCGCCTGCTCGAAGGCCTTTGGACCTAGACCGGAGACTTTCAGCAGTTCCTTTCTGTTCCTGAACGCTCCGTTTTCAGCTCTGTGTTTTACAATGTTCAGTGCGGCTCTTGAATTCAATCCGGATATGTATTTGAGTAAATGCTCCGATGCAGTGTTTAGATTGACGCCTACTAGATTAACGACAGACTCGACCTCTCTGTCGAGGG
>NZ_JWIM01000138.1:0-1456 GCF_002896535.1 Mesotoga sp. B105.6.4
CGTGACTTGACAGTGATTACCATATAGTATAAATATTTTATAGTTTTGGGTGAGTTCTGTCAAGCCGAATGATAAAGTGGAACGAACACTCGACCGAGGTTGCAGATAGAGGTTGGTGGTTGGGCAGGAGAAAAAAACAAGACCTAGACCCAAATAACGGGAGCATACAGAAGCTGTCTATCAGAACCACTCACTTCGTCATCCAGACTTGATCTTGGTCACAATCTGTGCTGGGTCTTGACGAATGACAGGTTCATGATCTTGAACGGTCAGCGGTGAACCGCATTTCACAGCCGCGAAAAACGGGACAGACTCCATTTTTGATATAATTTGTGTTGAATGTGAGCGAGATCCCGTATTAAAGCACTACGGGACGACAGGATCTGAGCCAGGCGTTAGAATCTGGGTTTGCTCGATTGATTCTTTCATTTTTATGGTTCGAGGTGATGATGATGCCGAGGTCAGCTCGGGTCGTATTCGAAGGTGTTGTTCATCACATTACTCAAAGAGGTAATTATAGGCAGAGCATATTTGAGGATTCTGCCGACAGGAAGAAGTACATTGAGTTCGTCAGTGAGTATTCGAGAAAGTATGAAATGAAGATCTACGCTTACTGTCTTATGACCAATCACGTGCATTTCTTAGCGGCTCCCCTTAGAAACGATTCACTTGCAATGACCTTCAAGTACACCAATATGCGGTACTCAAGCTACTTCAACAAGAAGAACCGGAGAGCCGGCCATCTCTGGCAGGCGCGCTTCTACTCATGTCCCCTGCATCGCGATCACGCCCTGGAGGCACTCAAGTATGTTGAAAGGAATCCCGTTCGGGCCAAGATGGTTCACTTTCCCTGGGAGTATGAATGGTCGAGCGCTAGGGAACACGTTGGTATGAGTGTGATGGTAGACGTTTCCGATGAAAGCGATAGCTCTTCTAGAGATGCTGGCAGTAAATCTGTGGACATAGGTGAAGAGCAAGTTCGTCCCCGATCTATCACGACAGATGAGAAAGTCTCTGAAGGCAACGCTCTATCTTCTAAGGTTTCAATAGCTTCCGGCAAGAACATTCAACTTTCTTCGTTGAAGGATTTCGATCTCAACTGGAATCCAGAAGGCTGGAGAGAGTTTCTTGGCTTTCCGGATGAAGATGATTTTCTCAGTAGAATCAGGGGAAATACGTTTTCTGGAAAGCCTTTGTTTGCCGAGAATCTTGTAGCCGATCTTGAGAAGGAGCTCGGTGTCTCACTTACAAGAAGACCAATAGGGAGACCGAAGAAGAGTTAGTAACATTCAGAGCGAAATACTGAAATGATTCGATATCAAGTTTAGAGGAAGTGTTGAGGGCACTTTCTTTCATCTGCCAAGTAGATAATCCTTCAAATCAGATTTGACTTTCTATGCATTCTTGTTTTTCGCCTCTGCTATTCGTAAATTTGTCAAAAATAGGGACTCCATTT
>NZ_JWIM01000139.1:0-5668 GCF_002896535.1 Mesotoga sp. B105.6.4
GGATTACGTTGTGAGGAGCTTTGGCAGGATCACCGACGGGATTCAGTCCGGCGGCTCCGGTTATGCGATATATGTCAGGGCTACAGGTACTGCCAGGAACATAAACGCCTACGCTTTTCAGGTCGATCCGGGACTTGGGAATAAATTCGCATTGAGAAAGGTCACAGATGGTAGAGAGTCCGGCGTTCTAGCCTCGGGAACGCCTGCCGCAGATTTCGACTGGCTGGAATGGCATGAAGTAACCATAGTGGCCATGGGTAATACATTCACTATGTTTGTCGATGGAATTGAGGTTTTGAGATACACTGACAGCGATAACCCTTTCATGAACGGAAGAGTTGGTCTCAGATCCTGGGGACCGACACAGGTCGAATTTGACTATGTTCGAGTGAATGAAAGCACTTCGGCAACCAACGAGTGGATCCCTTACACTTACTCGAGAGACCCGATTTACGACGCTTCAGGCAATACTGACAATTCTAATGGCGGGACCAGTCCCAGGCAGGAAGCAGATTTCGTCAGTTCTCATAATCTGCCTGCGATACAGTTCTTCGCCGACTGCGACAATCTCATGTTCAGAATGGTGCTTGCCAAAAACCCTCTACAACTACAAGGTTCTGGGACTCCCTATAAATCTTCTACATGGAACATACTTATAGATATAGACGGCGACGGTTATAGAGACTTCGCGATTGAACTCGACGGAACCGACCAAGGAATTGCGCCCGACGATATAAAGGTATATTTCAGCACAATCAAAGACCAGTATCTCTACGATAATGATCTGATCTGGAAACAGGACAGCGCAAAGCACTTGATTAGTCCGACAAACGCCGACGGCGAACCCGGTAGACCGGCAGACTGGGACCGCGATCCCTCGCCTTTGGTATGGGATTTTGGAAGGACCAGAGTGATCAAGTACGTAGATCCCTCGCTCGGCACTGTTTATCTTCTGGATATCCAGGTACCCCTGGCAGCTCTAGACGCTACTTCCAGAGGCGGACCGAAACTCACTGCAGACGATATCTTCCAGCTTGCGTTCACTACAAGTTCGAACACTAACAATCCTTTACAGAAAGACCTTGCATTCCAGGGGACCTATACGATGGCTCTTAATAAACCTATCCCCTTTGGAGACCTTGTGAATTCATGTGGGCATATTTCGCAGATTCCTCTGACATCCAGGATCAGCGTTTCCGGCTGCGGTCCTTCCACGATCGAGGCTTTTGTGCTCGATTCGCATACCGCCGTCTCAGGAGTAATACGTTCGACGGTAACAAGCGTTAAGTTCTACTATTATTTTGACTATAACGGTAACGGAGTTGCCGACGACGGTTTCGAGTGGGTCTTGATCGGAGACGCAACGGCCGTGGACCAGTTTAACCCCTGGAGGTTGCAGTGGAATAATTCTCAGGTTCCTCAGGGAGACTACATAATTAAGGCAGTAGTGAGAGACGATCAAGGCAATACAATGGACTCGTATGTGCAGTACAATAGCGGCGAACTCAGAGAAGTAGCGCTCTTGGAAAATACTTGTAGCAGTATCTCGCTGACAGTCTCCGGAAAAGCCTTTGAAGACCGAGGAGACAATGGTGGGCCTTTTGTTTCGGGTGTCGATCTGCCAAAGACTAACGTTAGGGTGAGAATTTACAGAGAGGCCGACGGTAACGACGCGATCAGTAATGGTGACGTGTTTGTCGCGGAGACTAATACCGATTCCAATGGCAACTACTCTTTCGGACCTTTGCCTCAATATAGATACTACGTCGTTGTGGATTCGAAGAGTGTCGCTCCGACAGCACTCAATTCCGGATTTCCACCTGCGACTCCCTGGGCCGAACAGACCTTCAAACGCGAGTTCAAAGACGGTGCTTACAATGATGTACAGGCCTTTGGCGGTTTAGATCCCTCAATCTCAGACAGATTCGCGACCTGGAGTAAGTCCGTCAGTCAGAGCACCTTTCAGCATTTGTCTGCAGTTGACCTTTCGGAAAGCACTCAATCCGTAAGCGGGATCGATCATGGCTTCTCGTTCAACGTGATTGTCAACACTAACGACACTGGAGATAATGGCTTCAGAGTTGCCGGCAATCAGGGAACGCTGCGACAGTTCGTGCTGAACTCAAATGCAATTGCCGGAGCCAATGCGGCGAGATTCGTCATGCAGACTCCTCAAAATTCATCTTTCGGAAGCAACAGCTGGTGGACGATACAGACTCAGGCAGCCTTGCCGGACATTACCGACACCCAGACAACCATTGATGGCACTGTATACACTGTGCAGGGGAACATCATAAACAGTAACGTCTCAAACTTTGGGGGCGGTCTTGCCGGAATCGATAAAATTGCCATACCCCAACTCAACGGCAAAGAGATCGAGATAGACTGTAACGGTCTAGAGTATGTTCTGAGAACTTCGGCAACCGCGGGAGGATTCTCGTTGAAGAACATCGCCTTCTTTAACGGTGGCGGCACTGTCGGCGACGCTACCGCTCCGGTAATCATTAATGGCCAGAACTTCAATCTTGATAATATTGTGAGCGGGGCGAGAGCCGATGGATCTAGACCTGAAGATAGCAATCTAAACAGAAGATACGGTCTGGTTATCAACGCAAGCGGAACTCTAAAAGACTCGTATATCGCTCACAACGGCTCCGGTCTTCTGCTGACTGGAAATACCATAGATGTAAACAGGATAATTGTACTGGACAACGGCATCGGTCCTTCGGGAACCGACGGAAATGGCGTTTCGATAGTCTCTCCGGCGAGTTCAGTTACTTTAAGAAACTCTATCGTAGAAGCGAATGGCGGAAGCCACGCCGGCGTGACTCACGGAAACGGTGTCTATACACAGGGAGACAAACTGACGCTTCTGGAGAATACAACGATCGTCGATTCAACCGCTTCGGCCATATCTCTCAACGATTCTGTGGGAGCGGTTATCAGAAAGTCAATCATCAACGGCTCTTTTGGCGGTTCCGGTATAAGGGTTAGCAGCGATTCAAGTTATGGCGACTTTTCGCTAAACTCTTTTGGTGATAATCGCGGCCTGGCGATTGATCTTCTCAGAGCGCCATCTTCGGACATGATTGAGGGTGTGAATCCAAACGACGGGCTTCTCAATGAAAGCTATGGTAATACGGGTATCGATCACCCTGTAATAGCTCTGGCAACGCGAAGCGGTAGCGCTCTGTCTATTCAGGGATTTGTAGGTCAGAACACTCCCAGCGCAGTCTTCGCCGGTTCTGTCGTTGAGATATACTCTGCAAGAGCAGGGGACGGAGACTCTTATTCGGGAGAGGACTACGGTGAAGGAATAAAGTATATCGGGTCACTTACAGTAGATTCTCAGGGAAACTTTGAGGACAATGTCTCCCCTGTCTCTGAGGACACAAAAGTCATAACAGCTATAACCCGTCACGAAAGCTTCAGTAACGTTCTCGGTATTTTTGCTTACAGTACTTCCGAGTTCGGTCCGAATAAATCAGTTGGTTCGGGTCTGAAGATCAGCGGTTACGTCTATGAAGATCTCAATTTCAACAGGACCCGCGACTATGCCGAACCCGGTATTGCGGGAGTCAGGCTGAACCTCTGGAAGTTTGATGGAAGCGGCTGGACTTTCCAGTCTTACACTCAGACGGACAATGAAGGTTTTTATAGCTTCGATGTTTCGCAGGGAACTTTCAGAGTTGTGGAAGACGCCCAGAATCTCTTCAATTCATCAACTGAAGGATCTGATCCTGTTGGATACATATCCACGACTCCGAACTGGGTTGAAGTGATAGTAGATACAGTAAACAAAACTGCCGATTTCGGTGATTTCAAAGGTTTTATTGTGAAAGGTTTTGTCTTCGATGACACCGGTGCAGGCGTCATCTCTCAGGCCAATAATGCTACAAGAGATCCGGGAGAGGCGGGAATACCGGGAGTGTTGGTTACACTGACAAACGGTTCGGACAAATTTACAAGATACACAGACCAGGACGGTCTTTATAGATTCTTCGTCTCCGGAGATCCTGTCTATCCAATCGTAATAAGAGAGACGGATCTTCCGGCATATACATCAACGGGCGACCATGATAGCGACGGGTCTGCCCCTCTTGAAGAGAGAAATACTATAACGATAAACTCGAGTGTTGATTCTTTTGCCTTCAACAATTTTGCAGATGTGAAGAGACTGCTCATCGAAGGTATAAATACCGTTTCGGGACTTCCGGGAAGCACCGTCAGTCTCGATCATTCTCTGTTCGTTGCAACTTATGGTAGCGTTTCTCTGGAGACCATTTCATCTCAAGGCTTTAGTATCGCTGTTTATGAGCTCGATTCGGCAGGGAATGTGCTGGGTCTGTGGGATAACAATATCGCAAGGTCTCCGGCAAGGTACTATTTTAGATTAACAGTCAACATACCCACTGAAGCCATCAGCGGCACGTTCGACGCAATAAAAGTCAGGGCAGTTCAAGACTGGTCTAATTCTGCGGGAAGCAATAGCGCCGAGACTTACGATACAATTACCGTTGGAGCCGAGGGCCTCTCGATACGCAAAGAGACCCGCAATTTCTCGATCTCGGGTGACTGGGGATTGTCATCTGAAGGAAAGCCCGGGGAGATAATCGAGTACAGGATCTCATTTGCCAACAATGGAACTCTTTCGATTCCTTCGGTCGTGATTACCGATCCTCTGGATAGAGATTTACAGTTACTTCAGGACAGTTATTCTATGGGCAGTTCTCACGGTAACGTGATTCTCTCTGTCGATGGCAGCGAGCATCTGCTGGTCGCCGAAGACGGTGGCGACGCTAATCTTGATTGGGCCTTCTGCGAGGGGCGAGTTCTGACAGTTAATATCACGAAGATACTCGGTGCGTTGCAGCCAGGCTCTTCGGGCTGGCTGATATTCAAAACGAAACTTAGAAGATAATCGGGAGGGGATACAGATGAAGAAGTGTTTCCTTACAATCGTTTTTCTTTCAGCACTCTTTTTACTGGGGTTTGCCAACGAGGAACCTATAAAGGTCAGTATCGAAAGTTATAAGGTCTGGGATTCTCAGAGTGCGACAGAGACATACGAAGAACTCGACGAGGTCTTTCCGGGTGATGAGATTCTTTATGTTCTCACATATGAAAACGTATCGGAATCTACGATCGAAGGTCTCCAGATGATCGCATTGATCCCCGAAGGCACTTTCTATATAAGGGGAAGCGCAACTGGAGAGAAGCGTGAACATCTGGACTGGGAGAGTCGAGAACTAGAGCTCTACTTCAGTTTCGATGGAGGGGAGACTTTCGGAAAACCACCGTTATTCTTTGAAGAAGTGAGGGGGGGGATGGCAGTAAGGAGATTGGTCAATCCTACGGCTTATACAAACATAATGTGGGTCTATGAAAGACAGTTTAAACCCTCAGATATATTGAAAGTGCTTTACAGAGTTAAGGTATCCAACTAAAACACACAGGAGGTGAGTTTATGAGTAAGAAACTTCTACTGGTGCTCCTCGCGGTCATGATAGCTGTTGCCGCGATTGCCGCACCACCTGCCGCCGGCACCAAAATCAAGAACCAGGCCGCGGCTACATATACCGATGGCAGGGGAGTAACCAGAACAATCCTATCCAACCAGGTAATAACCACGGTACTACCGGTCTATTCGGTACTCGTCACACCCGAT
>NZ_JWIM01000140.1:0-1029 GCF_002896535.1 Mesotoga sp. B105.6.4
AAACCAGACAGTTGATATAGCGGTTGAAGATACAGCGGGAAATATGATGACAGACACATTCATAATCGAAGTAACGAAAACTAACAGACCTCCCGTTACAGATGGAATACCTGATCAGACAATAGCGGAAGGAGAAACGCTTAACTTAGAACTGCTTGATTACTTCGAAGATCCTGACGGAGACAACCTTGTTTTCGCGGTAATTTCAGGCGTGGGTACGGTTATTGGCAGCGAATATACCTACAGTCCCAATTACGATGCTGCCGGAACATACCAGGTAACGATAAAGGCAGCCGACGGAAATGGAGGAGAGGTTGAAACGACATTCACGCTGACTGTTGAGAACACTAACAGACCTCCGGAAGAGCCGCAACTGGTATCTCCGGAAAACGCTGCCCTGTTAATCAATACAACTTCGGTAGAGCTCAGCTGGAATTGCAGCGATCCGGACGGCCAGCTTCTGACATATGATGTTTATTTCGGAGAAGACATAGAAGCGCTGGAAGTTATAGCTACACAATCAGCTACAAGTCTTCATGTTCAAGAAATAACTGCTGGAAAGACATACTTCTGGATGATAGTGGCCAGAGATCCTCACGGAGCTGAAACGGCAAGTGAAGTCTACTCTTTCAGCACAGACTATTATTTAATTCCTGGCGGAGAATTCGAAGGAATGATCTCCGGATATGCGCTCATGACTAAGGCCAACTCTCCATACATAATCACGGGAGACATCGTAGTTGAATCTGGAGCGCAGCTGATAATAGAACCGGGAGTTGAGGTTAGGTTCACCTACATATCCGATCCTGATAACAACGGACAGGAAGATACGAATGCAGCCGATCTTATAGTTTATGGAAAGCTATTTGCAGAAGGAAGTGAAACTGAGCCTTTACTATTCACTTCAAACGAGACTCCGGCGCTTAAAGGCGACTGGGGAGGAATAAGGTTTGCCTCGAGTGAAGGAACATCTAAGATAAGCCACGCAACTATTGAAATGGCGAAAGATGGTGTCTGGACATCCAGCAA
>NZ_JWIM01000141.1:0-3197 GCF_002896535.1 Mesotoga sp. B105.6.4
ATGTAATCATTCTGAATCCAAGCGCAAACGGAATTCAACAATCCTCTTCGCCAAAGCATTAACAGGAGTCTGACCCTATTCAATGAAGGCAGTGTAGCTGCTGTAGTATAGACTTAAGTTGTGGAATGGTAAGCTTAACAGCAGATCAACGGCAGATACTTCGAGGTGGTTTATGAAGAATCTGAACTGGCCTTACGGAGGTCTATCTAATTGTCTCCAACCAATAACAAGCGGGCATCTAGTAGTGGTTGGAGGACTCCATATGAGCGGAAAGACAACGTTTCTGCTAAACCTGGCATATAAATTCGCACTTGAAGGTGGGCGGGTTGCCTTTTTATCATGTAGCGAGCCTTCCAAAAACCTTCAGACAAGACTTTTGCGAAGAGTTTTCGAATCACAGCTAAAGCTGGAAGATACGAAAGATCTGCCCACAGATGAATTAGATGAATTGAATCGCAGTTTGTATGAACTGAAGCAGCTCACATTAGATATTGCAGATTTGAAGGAACGTAGCATAGAAAGAACGATAGAAGTTGCTGCCGAACTCCATCACTCTAGAGGGATCGAAATCTTCTTCATCGACGACCTTTACCTCCTGTCAGGAAAGAGGAAAGCTTGTGGCCTTCTAAAGCAAGTTGGAATGACCCTGGGCATTGTATTCATCGTTGCGACCAAGCTGAAACACTCAGCGTACAGAAATGCTGGAAAGATGCCAAGAATAGAGGATTTTGAAGGAAACGGTTCATACTTGGCAGAAGCCGATACCATTATGTTGCTTCATTGTCCATCTGAACATCGATCAAGTTCAAATGGAATAGACAAGGTTGAAATCACCTTATCCAGAGCCGGTGGCGTCGACGTAGATTTCTCGGATGTTCTTCAATTTGACTGGAGCAAGGCTGTTGTAAGTGACTAGCCCTGAGAGTCAAGAAGCCGCGTGCATTGGACAAGCGATGGGTTGGAGTTGCGAGCATCAAGTTTTGCCTTTTTTGAAGCGAAGATGATTTCTGTTTACACATATGATTTATGGTGCATGGAAGTTCTTTTACTTAATGGTTACAACTCACTGGACGGGAGTACACTAAGTTCCATAGAAGAAAGAGAGGTGAAAATGGTTGAAACGAAAGGTAGACGAACGGTTGTTAAAAGCAAAAGAAGTCTTGAAAGAAGAGTCTGCCCCAAGTCATGCCACGCCGTATTTTGCCGATGATTCAATAATCAAGCCAGCTCATGCATTGATCTTGAATTTACCAGAGTGTGCACCTTCGGGGTTTGCTTCCCAAATATCTAAAGTTATTATTTCTAGGTTCTTCACATTGTTTCATTTGCTTACAAAATGATACAATCTCTCTAGGCAAATGAGCTTAATCTGTTTTCTGCAATGTATGAACATATGGAGATACAGAGTTAACATTAGCAATTCGAGATTTCCTGAGAAGTGCATCTCAAGTGTTGAATTTCAAGATGCCAATCAGTTCTGCCAACCAGAATGGACGGATCTTGGATCGATTTGAAAGAAAGACTCTTCGATGAGTTGAGTCAGCGTTTTGCGTGTATCATTTAGTTTATTCTGTTTAGACCGGTAGTATGAGATAGGCTTCTGGAGGGATCCCATGGAAAACAATGACGCTGTTTCCGTTAAGATCGACAAGTGGAAGAAAGCTTTGCTAGATCTCACAATGAGAAACAGATTAATCAACTTCAGGACCAGCAAGACGAGCAATTTGATGCTCATAAACCCTTCAAGCAGCGAGATCTTCAATAAGATCGTTCTCCAAGAAAAACAGATGAGCTTCATTCCCATTCCTCCAGAAGATGATGAAGAGCAAGAGAATAAAATCACTATTTCCCTTAAAGCAAACCAGATACAGGCTGACCGTGAAGAAAAGGAAATGAACCTTGTTCTCAATAGACTAAAACTCAAGTCGAGGACTTCTTACGAGGAAATGGGAATCAATACCCTTTTTATGGCTTTTGGTTTCCTCAAGTGGAAAGAAGTAGATTATAACAAGAGCTTTGTGATTTCACCTTTACTCCTTGTTCCAGTTTCCATTAGCCGCGAGACAATTGCCTCACCCTATTCCGTAAGGATCATCGATGATGACATTGTACTTAATCCAACACTTTCTGAAAAGCTGCAAGAATTTGGCCTTGACCTGGAGTCTACTTATGATCAGGAAATGTCGCTTGAGGAGTCGACCCTAAGAAATCTATTTGTAAAAGTCAGAAAGCTAATTGAACCGATCGAGGGCTGGTCGGTTATTGAAGACGTTGCTTTAGGGGTCTTCTCTTTTGCCAAGCTTGCCATGTACAAAGACCTTGAGAACTATGAAGACATGATATTCGAAAACTCTGTGTTGAGAACAATTGCAGAAGGGAAGCCGTTGATTGCACCAGATAATGAACACGACGAGCTTCCAGATTTGGATGTAGAAAACGATCCTCTCAACTGCTATCAGATACTAGATGCCGACTCGAGTCAGCAAGAGGCTATCCTTGCCGTGAAAAGCGGTCAAGACCTCGTGATACAGGGACCTCCCGGGACTGGAAAGAGTCAGACGATAGCGAATATTATTGCGGAGTCCCTGAGCCAGGGTAAAAGAGTCCTCTTCGTAAGCGAGAAAATGGCAGCACTCGAAGTTGTAAAGCGCCGTCTGGATGATTGTGAATTGGGAGATTTTTGCCTGGAGCTTCACAGTAAGAAAACAGGGAAGAGAGTGGTCCTGGACGAGCTGGAACGAGTGCTAAATGAAGCTAACAACCATGCTGTAGATACGAAAAGCCTGGAGCGTGAACTCTCTAGACTCAAGGAGATAAGAGAAAGACTCAACAGCTATGTTAGAAGACTGCACGAAAAGAGAACTTCTCTTGAGATTTCAGCATTTGAGCTTCACGGCAATCTGGCAGCTTTGCATGACGTAGATCTTGTGAGTTTTGATGTAGCACAACTACAAGATCTCACGCATGATCAACTGGACAAGATTATCAACAATCTTGACAACTTGAAGCGCCACGCCGAAATTTATCGCAACCATAAGAAGGATGTCCTTAACAAAGTCAAGGCAGTTGCTCCTGATGCCGTTTTCGTAATGCGCATTCGTCAATCGCTGACGAAGATAAGAGACACTATAGGAAAACTAAGGAAGATAGGCGAGGAAACATCCCTTGAGTGGAGATCGTCTATCAGTAAGGAACTC
>NZ_JWIM01000142.1:0-1479 GCF_002896535.1 Mesotoga sp. B105.6.4
CCAACTAGATTTTATTGGGGATCTACCCCAGATTTAAGGTCTTAAGACCTTATCTTTTCATTGAAATCAGCCAGAGATCCCTTTCTCCCTGAGCTGGTTTGCCACCAAACTCACTCGAGTTAGTGTGCCCTGTGAAGAATACATAACCATCCGCTCTTGAGAGCGAAAGGATTAGATCGTCCTCAGCACCTCCGATGGTCGTTGACTCCAGAAGACTGCCAGATGTATCTATCACAATTATCCAACCGTCCGTCTTTCCAGAACTACCCTTCACATCGTAATTGCTAGAGTTAGTATGCCCGGCGATCATAAAGTCTCCAGTATCGAGTTCAATAATCCCGCGCGCGGTCTCGGAATAGCTTCCACCGAAATTCTTGCTCCAGATCTCCTCGCCATTTTCTTCCAAAGCCAGTACCCAGAAGTCTCTTCCACCATACCCGCTTGAAAAGAGAGACTGACCGGCATCTTGCTCTCCGACAACAAATATCTGACCTTCGCTGGATACAATCCCGTCGTAGCCGCTCTCAAGCCATCTATCTCCATATTGCCTAAACCAGATCATTTCGCCGGAAGAATCAACTCTTAACAGTGATAGCTGGTTATCAACGTATTGACAGCTCACATTGCAATCTCTCTTTGAGAAGTAGCCTACCGAATATACAGACCCCTCATCATCTTGGAACAGCCGTCTCGGGCTGTCCTCACTCTGCGCGCCATCAAACAGCCACTGATCACGAAGGTTGCCATCTCGATCGATCTCGATTAGCCAATAATCCTCTCCCCAAATGTAGTTATCAACATCACCGTCGTTGGATCTAGTGTAACCTCCCACGACAAGGTTTCCATTTCCCGTATCTATCACATCGAATGCGTGATCCTGACTCCTGCCACCAAAGGACCTTTCCCAGAGAAGCTCTCCTTCGGCAGAAACACATATTACCCAGTAATCGCCAAAACCGTTGTTGAAAGAGACGTCTCCGTCAGATGATTCCGTTAGGCCCACTAGAATGAAGTTGCCATCGCCAGTTTGTGCGACGCCTTCAGCCATATCCCGCCTGGAACCTCCAAAAGAGTTCCACCAGAGAAGCTCAAGTTCATCGGTGAATTTCGCTATTAGAAAGTCTTCCTCCCCATTCTTGGAGAAGAATTCGCCCTCAGAAGAAGACGTGTAACCTGCAACAACTATCCCTCCATCATGCGTGACTATAATATCTTTACCCACGTCATCTCCAATACCCCCAAACGCTCTAGCAACAGCAGCCGGAACACTAGCATATGTCGCTAAAGAGAAAGCAACCAGGAAATACAGGAGTGCAATTGATTTGCTTTTCATTAGTCACAGCACCTTCCTCCGCCAAAGGCTACTTCAAATACCCTTGACAAATCTACTATCAGCGAGAGTTCAATAACTGTCATCTCCTCTTCATCTGTAAATCCCTTGTAGATTCCCGGATTGGTCTCGGCGAAAATCGTTACATC
>NZ_JWIM01000143.1:0-2605 GCF_002896535.1 Mesotoga sp. B105.6.4
CGCTCCCAGACTACCTATGAGGAATTGAAACCTATCCTCGCCAACCGCTTCAGCGGCGACAATAGGCTCCCAGACTACCTATGAGGAATTGAAACAGCAGATTATGGCGGGTACCGAAAAAGCTATTGAACGCTCCCAGACTACCTATGAGGAATTGAAACTATCATCCGAGAAAGAAAGTTCCTTCTCAGACGATTGCTCCCAGACTACCTATGAGGAATTGAAACAAGACATTCCCTCTTAAGTACAGCCCAATGTATTTCTCGCTCCCAGACTACCTATGAGGAATTGAAACTCAGTTTTGGAACGGCGGCCACGAGCATCGGATCGGCTCCCAGACTACCTATGAGGAATTGAAACACGGGCATTCTTATGTTATCGATGGAATCTCGTTGCTCCCAGACTACCTATGAGGAATTGAAACGAGGTATGACATGAAGAACACAAGAGGATATGATGGCTCCCAGACTACCTATGAGGAATTGAAACCCGGCTCCTCTTGGGACTGGGGGGAAGCAAGAACTCGCTCCCAGACTACCTATGAGGAATTGAAACTAGAGACGATCGCCGAGGTAGAGATTGAGAGAGTCAGGCTCCCAGACTACCTATGAGGAATTGAAACATAAGCGAGAGCAAAGCCGAGCGAACTGCTACTGTGCTCCCAGACTACCTATGAGGAATTGAAACTCGTCTGACCCAGAGTAAGAGATCTTCCCGGTCAGAGCTCCCAGACTACCTATGAGGAATTGAAACACCTCGGCAACCATTGCAAACTTCTCTGATTTAGGGCTCCCAGACTACCTATGAGGAATTGAAACTCGCACCTTTTGCTGCCACGTCTTTGAAGAACGTAGCTCCCAGACTACCTATGAGGAATTGAAACCCGGATACCAATAGACATCTGATGTTTTTTTCAGGCTCCCAGACTACCTATGAGGAATTGAAACAATATTTTAAGCGCAAATGGGATTATAACAGGACAGCTCCCAGACTACCTATGAGGAATTGAAACTGAGCCATAAGCAAAATGAAGGCCCATTCGGCATTAGTGCTCCCAGACTACCTATGAGGAATTGAAACTCACATCGCCAACGATCTTTGCCCTAATCTCATCGTTTGCTCCCAGACTACCTATGAGGAATTGAAACAAAGATATCTGACAGCGGAGGAATACGAGAATAATGGCTCCCAGACTACCTATGAGGAATTGAAACATGACTACAACTACAATCCCGCTAGCGGAGGATTGCGCTCCCAGACTACCTATGAGGAATTGAAACTCAGAGCGTCACCACTGGCTGTAATCTTCACTGAGTCGCTCCCAGACTACCTATGAGGAATTGAAACCAGAAATTTCACACGAGTCGGCGCCGGGAGAGCTGGGCTCCCAGACTACCTATGAGGAATTGAAACGCAGGTATCGAAAAGGCTATTGAACTTGAAAACAGTGCTCCCAGACTACCTATGAGGAATTGAAACAAATTGTAACATACCATTATAGCTATATATTATGCTCCCAGACTACCTATGAGGAATTGAAACGCAGTGGCACGAAAACTTAAGAGCTTTGATCAAATTGCTCCCAGACTACCTATGAGGAATTGAAACTGGGCGCCTTTTCAAAGCTTTGACTACTTTTCTAACGCTCCCAGACTACCTATGAGGAATTGAAACTCTATCATGGTTCAAAATTCATGGAAAAGGGGGTGGCTCCCAGACTACCTATGAGGAATTGAAACTGAACCTGGCAATAAGTAAGTGAACAAAATTCACGGGCTCCCAGACTACCTATGAGGAATTGAAACTGAGAAGTAATCACGCCTCCTGGTCTGCTGTGTGGGTGCTCCCAGACTACCTATGAGGAATTGAAACCTTACTTGACTACTTACCTTGATTCACGTGCATTTCGCTCCCAGACTACCTATGAGGAATTGAAACGCGCAGTTGCTAGAAATTAGAAATGCACGTGAATGCTCCCAGACTACCTATGAGGAATTGAAACTTCGCTAGCGTGATATACCCATGCAATCTCTCCTGCTCCCAGACTACCTATGAGGAATTGAAACCAAAGTAGTTGGAAAAATGGAAAATAGTATGATAGGCTCCCAGACTACCTATGAGGAATTGAAACGACTACCTATGAGGAATTGAAACCGAAAGGAGTGTGAGAGAGATGGTAGAAAGCAAAAGGCTCCCAGACTACCTATGAGGAATTGAAACCCTCGATCTTCGTCTCTTTCTGATAGCTCTTCTTCGGCTCCCAGACTACCTATGAGGAATTGAAACCCGGCTTAGATGACGTTGAAAAGCTCAAGTCAATCGGCTCCAAGACTACCTATGAGGAATTGAAACTCCTGAGAAATGGTGAAGGCCTCTACGGTGAATCGAGCTCCCAGACTACCTATGAGGAATTGAAACTCAAGCTGTGGTTCGAATCTACAACTCCTATACACTGCTCCCAGACTACCTATGAGGAATTGAAACGCGAATAAGACGCCAGAAAAGCTTGAGAAAATCCTGGCTCCCAGACTACCTATGAGGAATTGAAACATTCATTTGACGGGTAATTATAATTTGTTCGTTTAGCTCCCAGACTACCTATGAG
>NZ_JWIM01000009.1:0-43942 GCF_002896535.1 Mesotoga sp. B105.6.4
ATTCTCTTGTGCAATCTCTTCAAGTGTCTTGTCTGTCTCTGCAAACTCCTTAGCTAATCTAAGTTTGAACTCAGGATCATAACTCTTGCCTCTCGGATGCTTCATCCATATTCACCCCTTCTTAGTCTACTATTCCTAACTTACTTGTCCAATTCCCCTGGGGGGTGAATACGTGACCAAGAACGAGGAACAGATCCTTGCACTGGAACGAATAACAGGTTTCCTCGGCCAACGGCGGACCAGTTCCTGTGATCTGTCCTACCCCCAACCCGCCATCCGCAACCTCGGTAATTTTCTCTCCCTCCTGGCGAAGCCAGCCTTGCGTCCGCCGATGTTCTTTCGGCGCCTTGCTTCAACAGACTGGCTTCTAAATTCCCGTCTTCTCGTGAGCGAAGCGAACTCTCGATGCTTCTTATTGGTCTCGCAAAGCCGAAACTGGTCTGTGCGAACAGACAGTCTTCAAAATCGCCTCCTGCCGAAGGCAGCCTTGCGTCCCCGGATGCTTCTCCGGGCATTGCGACCTGGCGAAGCCAGCCTTGCGTCCGCCGATGTTCTTTCGGCGCCTTGCTTCAACAGACTGGCTTCTAAATTCCCGTCTTCTCGTGAGCGAAGCGACCGTCTCTACCAGCTCTTTCTCTTCTTCTCTCCATCTTATCGATCAATGTTGAACTGATCTTCCCAGCGATCAGCTTTCATGAGGAAAGTCCAGTCCTTCATTCAAGATCCTTAACAAGTCATTCTTCAGTACCGGAAGACTATCCTGAACTGTTTTCCAGACGATCTCTAGATCTGTCTCAAGGTAGTCATGAATAAGCACATCACGCGTTCCGGCGATTTCCTTCCAGGGAATGTTTGAATGTGCTGTTCGAAATGAAGGAGGTATTCTCTTAACCGTTTCACCAATCAATAGTAAGGCGTACAGAACTGAGTAGTTGATTGATCTATTGTGCTCAAACTCGTCAAAGGACACTCCCTGGAGAAAAACCTCGATCTCTCCAATGAGCCTTAGGATCTCTTCGATATGTTTCTCAGCGTCATCTGGTCTCATGATATGTATTTGACCTCGCATAAGACCCGATCTTCATAGTCTTTTCTTAGTGCTTTGCGAGTTACCAGATCGACACGCTTTTCAAGCAATGATGCGAGATCGTTTTTAAGCCTTATGAACTCGAATAGATCAGGAGTCTGCTCGAAATCGACAAGAATGTCGACGTCGCTGCTTTCAGTCTGTAAATTTCTCGCGTAGGAACCAAAGACTCCTATGGTTTTCACCTTGTACTCCAATTTAAGCTCTGATAGCTTTCCGGAGAGCTTTGAAAGAATATCTTCCAGAGTGTTCATACTGTTCCTCCACAATTAACATTGTTCTAGGCCAATTATAGCATTGGCGGACTTATGTCCCGCTTCGCGGGGAAAGAGCCGCTGAAGGCTGAACGCTGATGAAAACCACGTTGACCGTCATCGGTTCTCCGTCCTCCGAGGAAAACTCGTTCTTCGTTCCAGAGCGAGGACCTGTTCTTCGTTCTTGGTTAAGCCGAGAAGAAGATCGAAAACAAGATTCAGTATTCGAGTCTGAAATGATTGCCTTAGGTTATTCAGAGAACATCGCATCCCGTGATGCTTAACTTGTTTCAAAATACTGCTCTCAAGGTTTTTCGAACCTGCAACCTCGGTACTTCAAGACCAGATCCCGTGCAGACCCATCACGGGATGACCCTGAACAGGGACTTTTCAGGGCAGGCTCCTGAACAGGAGCATTTCAGGGCAGGCTCATTGGGGCAGGCTTTCAGGGCAGGCTTACGGGTGATGAAGTAAAGAGTTTGTACGAGTGACATGGGGTGATAGCCTTCTTTTGCATTGCGTCATTCTGAGATGATCCCGCTCAGAATCTCGCTCTTCTTGTGAGTGAGCGAACGTCTCGACCATGCTCTTTCTCGAATGATCTTTTCGAAGGAGGGTCCTCGCTCTTGGACAGCCGATGGAGAACCGTGTTTCACAGCACTTGGCGCTCAAGTGAGGATTAAGGTACCAGCATTAAAAAACGAAGGATCTCCCTATCGGGAGACCCTTCAACGTACTTTAGGTATCACTTGAGGAACTTAGAGTGGCAGCCCCACGGGGAATCGAACCCCGACCTTCGGACTGAGAATCCGGTGGACTAGCCGTTATCCTATGGGGCCGAACAGAAATAATATTATCATGGTCTCCGGCTTTTGTAAACACCCCTGCTTAAGAGATATAATCATTTTGAGGAGGTGTTTCGGTGTTTATCAGACGGTGGTTTTCTCCAGGGGCTAAGGCGAACGTTGTGATATGTCATGGAATAGGTGAGCATAGCGGAAGATATGAAGGTTTTGCTTCTTATCTAAGCGAAAAGGGATTTGGTGTCTTTGCGACGGACTTTGCCGGCCACGGAATGCAGGCCGGAACGCGCGGCTTCATAAAGTCTTTTACAGATTTCATTTCGGCGGTCAGGCAGCTTACTGAAGGAGTGAAAAGGATCCAGCCGGATCTCCCGGTCTTTCTTTTTGGCCATAGTATGGGAGGGCTTATTGCTACCAGGGTTGCCGAGGAGTATCCAAATTCTTACAGAGCTCTGGCTATAAGCGCACCCCATCTCTTTTCAGCGAAGGACTCCGTGAAGAAGTTGCTGCCGTTGATTTCGGTTGTCAGAAGAGTCGCGCCGAAAACGACGTTCAGTAGTTCGTCGCGTTTTACTCCATCGGATCTTTCGCATAATCAAAGGGCCGTGGAGAGATATGTAGATGATCCGTATGTTCATGACAGGGTATCGCCGAATCTCTTCTTTGGGCTTGAAGATAGTATCGATCTTGCAATGGCCAATGCGAACAAAATCAGAATTCCTACTCTGATCGTATATGGTTCTGCAGACAGGGTTGTCGATCCCGCTGGGGCACAGGAGCTCTACAAGAAGATAGAGTCAGAGAAGAGAATAATTGAGATAGCCGGTGGAAAGCACGAGATGTTTGCAGATGAAGAGAGGAAGCCTCAGTTCTTCGAGGCAATCTCATCGTTCTTCTCAGAGCATATCTGAGTGAATTTCGAGCCAGCGCTTTGAGACTTTTACATCATGTCTGATCTGTTCTATCAAGTCGTCGAGGGATTCGAATTTAAGCTCGGGCCTTATGAATTCGAGGAGCTCCAGCTCTAGATTTCTGTCATAGAGGCTGCCCGAGTAATCAAAGAAGTAGATCTCGTACTTCACCTCTTCGGAAGTGTTTATTGTCGGTCTGAATCCAATGTTTAGCAGGCCGAAGTAGTCTCTTGAGTTGATCTGCGACTTGACAATGTAAACTCCCGACTTCGGTGTTACCAGCTTTTCGTCTCCCCTGCTTATGTTTGCTGTGGGAAAACCGATTTTCGAACCGAGCTGTTTGTCCTTGTACACTTTTCCCCGTATAGAGTACTTCTTCCCCAGGAGAGTGTTAGCCAATCCGATATCACCTTTGACAAGGCTCTCCCTTATCCAGCTACTGCTGACTCTTCTTTCGTTATGAAGTGTATCGTGAACTACTACAACGCCGAAATCCATCTCTTTGGAAAGTCTCTCCAAAAGATCGACGTTTCCCTTCGCACCGCTTCCGAATGTGAAGTCTTTACCTACTACAAAGGCTTTTACGCCCTGCTTCACAAGGCCCGAGATGTATTTCTCCGGCTCAAGGTATCTTATCTCGGCCATGTTGGCAGTAATTACTCTCTCTATACCTGTTGCCAGGATAAGCTCCAAACGCTGGGCAACAGGATAGATGATGCCGGGAAAATTGGGGAAGTAGTATCCCCAGGGATAGACGATTGATATAGCTGTGCTCTGCATCTTAAGGCTTTCTGAAACATCTACCGTTGTTTTCATGATCGCTCTATGCCCAAGATGTACGCCATCGAAGTTACCTATACAGGCTACATACATTTCATGCACCGAGAACCTTCACAAGTTTGGCCACTCTTTCTTTGGAGTCTTTCGCGATAAGCGTCTTCAAGAATGAGGAGGTGCGCTCGGATTTGGCCACTGCGATAAGCCGCTCGTCGCTTCCAATTATCCTGATAATCTCGTCTTTCTCGAAGTGCCCTAAGATGCCGGCAACTCCGTTAGCATGGATCTGATTACCTAGTAACACCTTGCTGCTTTCGGACTCGCTGAGGAGAAGACCGGGCAAAAAATCCACTGCTTCCTCCATTGGGATTACGGAGATCTGCGAAACATCATCTATACTGTATGAGTTGTCTACCGAGAATCTGCCCTGCGAAATTCGACGGAGGTTAGTGGTTGTCGCTCCACAGCCAAGCTTGTAGCCAATGTCCATGACTAGCGATCTTATATAAGTTCCCTTCGAGACCCTTGCGGTGAAGGTGACCTTGTTCTGTGAGAGAGTTATGTGTTCTATTGAGTGAACCTTCACAGATTTCGGCGGAAGGTTTATGATCTTCCCCTCTCTAGCTAGTTTGTACAATCTTTCTCCGTTGTGCTTTTTTGCAGAGTATGCAGGCGGCACCTGCAAATACTCTCCTTCGAACGACTTCAAAACCGAAGTTATGTCGTCAATCGAGATCTCGGGAACTTCTCTCTCTTCAACTGTCTTTCCTGTGATATCGAAGGTGTCGGTTATCCTCCCCAGTTCAAGCTCCGCTCTGTATGTCTTATCCATTTCAAGGAAATACTCGAGCAATCTGGTTCCCTTTTTGATTCCGGCAATCAGAAGTCCGCTTGCAAAAGGGTCAAGTGTTCCCGCATGACCGATCTTCTTTGTATTCAGTTTCTTGCGAAGAAGGTTGACAACATCGTGAGAGGTTACACCAACGGGCTTGTCAACGAGTATTATTCCGTCACTCATTATTCGGCTCTTTTTTCTCCTTTTCGATCTGTTCAAGCAACTGTGCTACCCTGAGGCTTGCCTCAATTCCAATATCTTCCTTGAAGCGTATTTCGGGAGCTTTGAATAACCTGATATTCTTTGCAATAGCCGTTCTGAAGATCCCCTTGTCTTCATTCAGCTTCTCAACGAGTTTCTTCTTTCTATCGTCAGGACCCATCAAGCTGACGAATATCGTTGCGAATCTCTTGTCCTTGCTGAGTTCTACCCTAACAATGGAAGTCATTCCAAGCGAGTCGTTGTGGCCTGTGTAAGATGATAGAGCTACTGTGAGAACCTTCATTATCTCTGACTCCAGCATCTCTTTTCTGTAAGTGCTTGCCATAGCTCTCACCTCCTTGATAATTATAACCTAGAAAGCGAGTTCGGGAAGATGCCGGATTGAAATGAAAGCATTGCTAAGTTCCCCAGGGACGGAGGCCCGGAGGATCGTCCGGGGAAGTGATGCTCGCTGCACGACGAAGTAAGGCCGACTTCGGCAGGAGGAGAGGCCGACACGTCTGGAAGCGTATGACAGTTCACCGTCAATGGGTCTCCGTTTCCGAGTGGACCGTGAATGTAACTACAAGTCTTGAGGTTTAACCTTGTCGATTCGTAATGAAGTTATAATCTTTATTGACTAATAATTAGGAGTGGTTCCATGCATTCAAAGAACAGAATAGTACTTCTAATAGTTGTAATGTTGTTTGCCGCTCTTGGTTTCTCGCTAACTATCTGCATCGACCCCGGTCATCAGAAGGAGGCCGACCTAACTCATGAGCCGATCGCTCCCGGTTCCGAGACAACAAAGGCGAAGGCTTCCACGGGGACTCGCGGCGTATCAACGGGAATCCCCGAGTATGTTTTCAATCTGGAATTGTCGTTCATGCTGAGGGATAGGCTTCTTGAGGAAGGGTACGACGTCGTGATGACCAGAGAGAGCCATGATGTCAATTTGAGCAATATCGAAAGAGCGAAGATCGCAAATGAGGGTAATGCGGACTTATGTATTCGTGTTCATGCAGATTATAGCTCTGATAATTATCTGAAGGGGTTCATGCTGATTATTCCTTCTTCATCGTCCAAATACACTGCACCGATCTACGAAGAGAGTAGGAAGGCTGCCGAGAAGATCCATGCGAGCTTGCTTCAAATAAGCGGGATCAAGTCTCTCGGAATCAGAGTTCGTGACGACATGACGGGGTTCAACTGGTCTGAAGTTCCCGTGCTGATTTTCGAAGCTGGGTTCATGTCAAATCCCGAAGAAGATGTCCTTCTCTCTACCAGTGATTACAGAGAAAAGCTTGTTGAGGCCCTGGTTACGGGAATCGCAGATTATTTCCTCACCAAGTAAGTATCGTTCCTAAAATCGAGGCACTTCGAGCAAGCCCAAAGAAGAAATCTATGCAAATAACCATTATAAATAAAAATTGCTGCCCTTTTCGAGGGCAGCGAAGCGGTCTGAGGGTTACTTCAGCAATTAGATTATACAACTTTCTTTTCGATATTCCAAGTCAAAGGCAGTCCTGTAATCAATTTCGACCCCTTGACAAGCCTCTATTTTCCCCTCCCCATAGTGATAGCAGTCTCTTTCATCTTTCTGTGAAGGGAGTCGATGTCTCTAGGGAAAGCCAGTACTGCAGTAAGAAGCACCAGTCCGCAAGGAAGCCAGAAGAGCGCGGAAACGTTCATTGCGACTCCCAGCGAGCCTACTGCCGTAGCCAGGGTTCCTGCAAAGAACTGCCCAAATCCCGTTCCGAGAGAATCTGTCAAGTTGAAAACCGAGAATATCCTTCCCCTGTTTTCCGGGGGATTGACATTCATCAGCATGGTCTTCATGTTTGGTCCGGTCATAGACGCTGAAGCGGCAGCCACCATTCCAAGCGCTCCCAGCATTATGAAGCTGCCGGCTCCCTCAACTGGAGGGAAGTTCAAGGCCAGGAGAGCCACGAAAGTACCGATTATTGTCGTTATTCCACTGAAGAGAGGCATGTATGACGGCTTCTTCTTATACAATAGACCGCCGACAAGACCTCCGAAGAATATTCCAAGCACGTTTCCGACTCCAAAGAAAATGAAAATCAGAGTGGCCGATTCCTTTGAGAGGTTTTTCGAGGTTTCGAAGTAGTTCACAAGATAGTACGGTATCGCTCCCCAGGGAATCGTTCCCAAAATACCCTGTATGAAGAGAATCAGATTCGTCTTCACTTTGAAGAGTTCCTTGTAGTCAGACAGTCTAACTTTTCCGATGTAATTTATCCCCTGATCCACGAGTTCGCCGACAGCCACTTCGGCGGCTCCTCTCTTTGGTTCTTCAGCGAACAGGAAGAATAGGAACGCGAGGACAATGTTCGGAAGAGATACGATGATGAAGGGCGTTCTCCAGCCAAGAGATGTGCCGGTGAAGCCGGCAATTACCATCCCTACAATGGCTCCCAAAGATATTGCCGTAGAGAGGAAGGAATTGACCTTTGCTCTCTGAGACTCTTTGAAAGCATCTCCGGCGTACGAAAAGACGACTGGAAAGAGAGCTCCTACCCCGATCCCCGTCAAAGCCCGTGTAATGAAGAGCTGAGGGAAAGTCTGCACGAAGGCAGACAGGAAGCATGGGATCTCGCCCACCAAAACGCTGAATAGCAGAAGGTGTTTTCTACTGTACTTGTCTGCCAGGAAGCCCCATAGAAGTGAAATGAGGGCGCCGACGATAGTGAATGAACCCTGGATGAGGCCAATGTCTGCTTTTGTTATTCCAAATTCGGTCTCGATTTCCCCGATGTTCGGAGACATGACCATCTGGTCCGCGTTTAGAAGGACCATCATGAAGAGCATAAGAAAGAGAACGAAAGTCGCCTTTCCCTTTTTCATTTACATCCCCCCGGTCTACTGAAGTTCGTCTCTTAGGTTTGTGAACTCCTGTATAAAGGAATCGTTATCTCTCCACTTTTCTCTTACCTTGACAAAGAGATCGAGGAAGACTTTCTGGTCGAATATGTATTCGAGATCCGTCCTCGCTTCAGTGCCGATCGTTTTGATCATCGAGCCGCCCTTGCCGAGAATTATCGGTTTCTGACTGCTCCTCTCTACGATTACATCGGCTCTTATTTTCAGTATACTACCTTCGTCTTTGAACTCCCGAACAACAACTCCCACCGAGTGGGGGATCTCCTGTCTGGTGTTCTGCAGAACCTTTTCTCGAATTACTTCCGATGCCATGAATCTGGAAGAACGATCAGTTATCAGGTCTTCGGGGAAAAGCATCTTTCCCTCTGGAAGAAAGTCGAAGACATCTTCAATTATCTCTTTAACACCATCTCCGCTCTTAGCAGAGATTAAAAAAGTCTTTCGAACGTTTTCGAAAAGCTCTTCGGCCTTTGCTTTGAAGTCCTGAATAAGCCTTTCGTTTTTGTATTCATCAATC
This sequence comes from Mesotoga sp. B105.6.4, assembly GCF_002896535.1. Classification (NCBI taxonomy): domain Bacteria; kingdom Thermotogati; phylum Thermotogota; class Thermotogae; order Kosmotogales; family Kosmotogaceae; genus Mesotoga; species Mesotoga sp. B105.6.4. Next base: position 8,287 of record NZ_JWIM01000009.1, read on the forward strand.
TTGTTGATGGCGAGAAAGACAGGAATTCTGCTTTGATTAACATGATTGGCAACGAGTCTGTCCGACTCGCGAAGCCCGTCCGTCGGGTCGACTATAACCAGCAGAAGATCCGATCCGGCCAGCGATGAAGTCGCGACTTTTAGAATGTATTGTCCAAGTCCGTGAAGAGGTTTGTGAATTCCGGGCGTGTCGTAGAAGACGATCTGGCCCTCACCAGTCGTTAGTATTCCGCCTATCCGGTTTCTCGTTGTCTGCGGTTTATCGGAGACGATAGCAATCTTCTCTCCGATAATGGTGTTTATCAATGTGGACTTTCCCACATTGGGCTTTCCCACTAAAGCAACAGTCCCGGACTTCACCGACGCTTCACGCTCTCTCTTCTTCGAGAAGCAGCGAGAGATCGCCTATCTTCAAGAAGAGCTGATCTAGGGATTTGAGGAAGCCTAGTCTGTTGAGGCGGATATCTTCCTGTTCGGCCATAACAAAGACATCGTCGAAGTATCTGTCTATGTGAGGCTTAAGAGATGTCAGTAACAGGAGCGATTTCTCGAAATCGTCGCGCTCGAGCGCTTCCATTACATCGTCGAAGCATTTCAAATAGTTGTTCAGTAAGTCACGTTCGGCCTGCTCGACGAACTTAGAACCGTCAAAAAAGTTGCTCGAATGACCTCTGCTTATATTGTGGACCCTTTGATAAGCTACTAGAAGATCTGTAAAATCCTCCTTCTTTACATACTCTGAGATCGCTTCGGCCGCGCGAACTCCGAGATACGGGAACCTCCACCACACCTTCACCGATCGTGCTATGTTCATCGAGAAGCCCTTCTCAAGAAGGAACGCTTCGAATCTGTTAGAGAAGAAGTCGGTGATGGCATCAAGTGTTTCACTATTCACCCCGGCAAGGGCACTGGAAGCTTCTTCAATTAGACCGAGAAGATCGAGTTTCCATCCGAGATGATGCATTGTCTTGAATATGAAAGAAGTCTTTCTCCTCAGAGCGTAGGGATCCTTCGATGCAGAGGGTATGTTCCCTATCATGAAATTACCGACCAAAGTATCTATACGATCGGATATACCGGTTACGGCACCGGCCAGAGTTGCCGGAACCACATTGTCACGGTAGTGCTCCTCTATTCCAGTACAGACGTCGGGATCTTCGCCGGACAATTCAGCGTAGATTCTTCCCATTATCCCCTGAAGCTCCGGAAACTCCTGCACGACTCTTGTGGTTTGATCTGCTTTCGCAAGAAGAGAGGTTCTCTTAACCTCCAGCAGTTCTTCTCTCTTGGCTCCGAGTTTCTTAGAGATCGCTTCTGAAAGTGCTATCGTTCTGTCGGTCTTGTCCTTCAGAGTGCCGAGCCCTCGCTGAAAGAGGATTCCTTCCAATCCGTCTACGTAGTTCTCGATCGGTTTCTCTTTGTCTTTCTCGAAGTAGAAGAAGGCGTCTTCGAGCCTTGCGTTTATAACTTCCTCGTACCCTAATCGAATGTTTCCCAGCGGATCATCTGGTCCGTCTTGAAAGGCAACAAAGCCGTTAGTCAGCTTGCCTTCTTTGTAGACCGGGAAAGTTCTCTGATGGTGCTTTATAGTTACGATGATTACTTCAGGCGGGAGTGAGAGATACTTCTCCATGAAGTTTCCCAGAACTGCCGTTGGGTATTCTGTCAAAGAAACGACTTCGGCAAGCAGTTCTTCATCAACAGGAATCTGGCTATTAATATCCGACTCAATTCTTCTGATTTCAGAGAGAGTTCTTTCTTCTCTGTCGCTCTCTTGAGCGATCACCAGAGCATCTCTCAAATTCTGAAAGTAATTCTCAGGCGATACTTCAACTTCATCGAAGAAGAAACGGTGTCCCCTGGACTTGTTTGACGATCTCTTTCCGAAGAGCTCCATATCGAGGATTTCGGAGTCAAGCATAGCAACTATCCACTTGACCGGCCTCACGAATCTATAAGTTCCGTCTCCCCAACGCATCGGCTTCTTGAAATCCAGCGATCGCAACATATCTGAGAAGATCTGAGGCAAGAGTTCTCTGGCAGTCTTTCCCCTTATATGTCTCTCTACGTATACATATCCGTCTTCAATACTCACTTCGTCAAGCTGAGAGTTACTTCCCCTAAGAAATCCAAGGAGCGCCTTGGTCGGTTCGCCGTCCCTATAGGCGATCTTCTCTGACGGGCCTTTTCTCTTTTCCACAAAGTCCGCCTGACTGGATTCTATGTCTCGAATTAACACTCCGAATCGCCTGCTGGCAACGAAGATCTCGATTCCTCCATAACCCAAACGATTACTCTCGAGAGACTTCTCTATTCTCTCTAAGAGCTGTTTTCTCATTCCTTGAACCTCACTTGAAGGAAGCTCTTCAATTCCGACTTCAAGCAGTGCCTTATGATCATTCATCTGAATTGGTCTCCTTGGCTACATATGCTTCGGCAACTGTTTTTGCCATCTCTCTTATAGATTTGATGTAGCTCTGACGCTGAGATACGCTGATGGCATTCCTGGCGTCAAGAAGATTGAAGGCGTGAGAGCACTTGATCATATAGTCGTAAGAAGGTCTTACAAGTCCGTTTTTCATGCATAGATCGAATTCTTCGCGATAGAATCTGTAGAGATCGAAGAGCCTGGAAGTATTTGCCACATCGAAATTGTAGGCCGAGAACTCTTTCTCGTTCTCCAGGAATACATCTCCATATTTGAACTCTTCATTCCAGTCTATATCGAATATGTTCGCTTTCTTTTGAAGATACATTGTGATTCTTTCAAGCCCATAGGTGATCTCGAGAGAAACGAGGTCTACGTCGATTCCGCCAACCTGCTGGAAATACGTGAACTGACTGACCTCCATTCCATCTAACCAGACCTCCCAGCCCACTCCCCAGGCTCCGAGAGTCGGAGATTCCCAGTTGTCTTCCACGAATCGAATATCATGTTCCACGGGGTTTATTCCGAGGGCTTCAAGAGAACCGAGGTAAAGCTCCTGAGAATTCTCAGGGTTGGGCTTGATAATCACCTGATACTGGAAATACCTCTGAACCCTCATCGGGTTTTCACCGTATCTACCGTCTGTGGGTCTTCTGCTTGGTTGGATGAAGGCGACTTTCCAGGGCTTCTTGCCCAGCGATCTTAGGAATGTCGAGGGATGAAATGTTCCCGCACCCATTTCCAGGTCATACGGCTGGTCGATTATGCACCCCTGACCGGACCAGTACGAGTTAAGTTTTATTACTACGTCCTGTAAGTACATCGTTCCCTCCTGAAATGGTAATCTATTCAATTGAAATCAGGTAGTAATAGTATGGTTGTCCACCGCTGTGGATTTCGAATTCAAGATCCGAGAAGTTTCCTGAAAGAGATTCAAGGAGCTTCCCGGCAGTTTCCTCGGAGACTTCCGATCCGTAAAAAATCGTGACCACTTCCTTGTCGGTGTCTTTGCCAAGAGCGATCTTAATCGAGTCATGGACAAGCTTCTCGAGCTTCCTGCCCGAGCTTATCAAGCCTTCTCTTCCTATCGCGATGTATTCACCCTTCTTTATCTTCTTTCCTTTCATGCTTGAGTCACGCACGGCATATGTAATAGAGATCGGAAAAACTGCTTCGGCCGATTCTTTCATCTCGGCAATCAACGACTCGGTTTCCATCTCGTCGTTATAGACGGTCATAGCCGCTATCCCTTCCTGAACGGTGCGTGTAGGGATGATGTAAACCTGCTTTTCGGGGTTGTCGTCGTGAATTGCATTCGCCGCCTCTTTTGCGGTAAGAATTATGTTTGGATTGTTCGGAAGCACTATTACCTTGTTGGCCGTAACTCGGCTGATAGCTTCGTAAAGATCCTTCAAACTCGGATTCATGGTCTGGCCGCCCTTTACTGCAAAATCAACTCCAAGACTCTTCAGAACATCTGCCAGGCCGTCTCCAGGCGAGACCACAATGACTCCGTGATGTTTTCCGTTGCCGTACATCTCGGGCCCTCTAGACTGGATGTCAACTACATGTTCATGCTGGACCCTCATGTTATCTATCTTCACTTTCTGAAGAAAACCGATTCCCAGAAACTTCTCGATTACATCTCCGGGATGATCTGTGTGTACGTGAATCTTTATCAGTTCATCCTGGTGAACCATGACGATTGAATCGCCCATCTCTTCAAGGTATGCCTTCATTACTTCCGAAGTTTCTTCGGGGTTCTCGGAGTCGTTAAGGTTGACTATCAGTTCTGTACAGTAAGTGAACTTGAGTTCTTCCCTTACGATCTCGACGATTCGTTCAGTTGAAGAACCCATTGCCTGCGGCATTTGCTGAATAGGCCCTTCGAGTTCCAACTCGCCCTTTATTGCCAGCAGAAATCCTTCGAATATGTGAGCCAATCCCTTTGCTCCAGAATCTACTACTCCAGCTTCCTTTAGTTTAGGCAGGAGGGTCGGTGTCTTCTCCACCGTGTCAAAAGCCACTTTGATAAGATTCTCGAAATACTCTTCGAAATCTTCAATGTCTCCGTAATGCTCGTTGGCAGTCTCTGCGGTAACCTTCACAACTGTAAGCATCGTACCTTCAACCGGTTTCATTACGGATCTATAAGCGACTTCTTTTGCTTTTTGCAGGCCCTCGGTGAAGGCCTTTGTGCCAACAAACTTTCTGTTTCCGATTCCCTCGGCGAATCCTCTGAATATCTGAGATAGAATAACACCGGAGTTCCCACGGGCACCCATCAACATGCCGGTCTTGACCGCTTCCAGAACGCTCACCAAATCATCTTTCTTCAATCTATCGAGATACTCGCATGCCTCTATCATAGCGGCCGCCATATTCGATCCAGTATCTCCGTCTGGAACAGGAAAGACATTAAGCGCGTTGATCTCATCTTTATTTGCCAGAAGTCGTTCAGCGGCTTTCTGGAAGGCGGCGACAAAAAACTTGCCGTTGATACGTTTCATCTCTTTTGCCTCCCATCAATCCTGCAAGCCGACAACGTGAATATTCACCTTTATATTGGTTGCTTCAGTAAGCTCCTTCAGCTTGTGAAATACATTTTCCTGGATGTTTTCAACGACTGTGGGAATTCTTACTCCGTACTCGAGAATCAAATCGATGTCTATCTCAAGCGTGCCGTCGATCTCCTCGGTTACTTTGATTCCCTTTCTGGAATCCTCTCCCGTGCCGAAAAGCTTTGTCAAAAAGCCCGTTTGGGGCGATCCGACGTTCACCGGTCCGTAAGACTCAGATACAACCTTTTTGACTATCGAAGATATCGCCTGAAGAGAAATATCGATCTTACCGAATTCTGTAGTTACTTGCATTCTTTTCACCTCTCAGTTTAGAGATTCTATTCTCTATTCCCCTGGCATCTAGCCCCAGCTCATTCAATACCTCTTCCCTTGTGCCGTGAGAAGAGAAACGGTCCTCAATTGCAATAATATCGATTCTACCATTGTAATTCTGCCTAATAGCTTCAAGTGCTACGTTGGAGCCGAAGCCCCCGCTCTTTATTCCCTCTTCAACCGTCACAATCAGGTCGTAATCGGCAAAGATTTGTCCTAGAGCCGCTTTGTCGAACGGTTTTATTGATCGGCAGTTATAGAGTGCATATCCGTTCAAGAGAGCGGCCTCCCTGCTCCTGGAAACCATTGCTCCTGTTGCAAGAATGGCGGCTTCCTTTCCGTCGATCACCTTTTCCCACTTGAACAGCTCTATCTTCCTCAGGTTCGAGAGAATCTCGTCGATGCTCTGGAGTTCCGTCTCTCTCGGATATCTAATCGCAGTGGGATGGTCCATCCATTTCTCAGCGAAGAGAGTGAAGATCATGTTCGCCAGTTCCTTAAGGCTCGAAGGTGCAAGAATTTGCATATTTGGAATCATCGAAAGGAAAGCAATATCGAAGATTCCGTTATGGGTCGGTCCGTCCTGCCCAACTATTCCTGCCCTGTCTACTGCGAATAGCACCGGCAGATCCTGAAGGGCCACATCATGGATCAACTGATCCAAGGCTCTTTGCAAGAAAGTCGAATATACTGCAAAGACCGGCTTCGTCTTCGCTGCTGCCATCCCTGCGGCGAAAGTGGTGCAAAGCTGCTCCGTTATGCCAAGGTCGAACAATCTGGCAGGATATTTTTTCGCAAACTCTGCCAGTCCCGTTCCGTCTGGCATTGCGGCGGTTATTGCCGATATGGAAGGATCTTCCTCCGCAAGCTCTGTCAGGACCTTTCCAAAGACCTCGCTGTAAGAAAGTTCGCCGCTGTTCGAGATCTTTTCTCCACTATCCGGGTCGATCTTGCTGACACTGTGGAACCTGGTAGGGTTGCATTCTGCATACTCAAGACCTTTGCCTTTTTTTGTGACAACATGTACCAGGAAGGGTTCCCTGAGCTGCTTGACTGCCGAAAACACGGCCTCCATCTCCTGGAAGTCGTGGCCTTTAACCGGACCAATGTAGTTTAGCCCCATGTCTTCGAACAAGTTTCCGCCTAGAATTGAGGCCTTCAGGCCGCTCTTGATTTTCGACAGGAACTGCTCCAGGCTTACCAGTTTCATCGCTTCAAGGGTGTTCTTGAGATCGCCCTTCATTTCTCTGTACACAGGATTGAGTCTCAGTTCGGCAAGAGAAGACGAAAGACTCCCCACATTCTTTCCGATACTCATTCCGTTATCGTTAACGATCACCTTTATCTTCGAGCCTATGTCCTTCATCTGATTCAAAGCTTCCAGTGCCATTCCCGAAGTCAAGGCCCCGTCTCCGGCAACAACAACGACATTCCTTGAGCTTCGGAATATGTTATCTGCCTGCTCTATACCCATTGCGGCAGGAAGAGCCGTGCCTACATGGCCGGCACCGAAGAAGTCATACGGACTCTCAATCCTGTTAAGGAAACCGCTAACTCCACCCTTCTTCCTCAAGGAGCCAAAGGAACCGTATCTCCCCGTAAGCAGCTTGTGAGTATATGCCTGGTGTCCCGTATCCCATATTAAGACGTCTTCATCGGGATCAAATATTCTATATAACGCAATTGTCAGCTCGACGGTACCCAGGTTGGAAGCCAGATGACCTGTGTTAGAGGAAACTACTCTCGTTATCGTGTCACGAATTTCGCTGGCAAGAACCTCCAGCTGGGCATAGGAGTAGTCTTTTAGTCGCCTGAATAGTGGCTGTTCATTCATCTGCTAAGACTCCAATCTTTCAAGGGATTTTGTGTAGTGCCTGAACAAGAGCGCCGTCGTTACGCTGCCCACTCCTCCGGGAACAGGGGTTATCGCTGCCGCTATCTGGCTGACTTCATCGAAGTCAACGTCTCCAACCAGCTTGCCGTCAACAAAATTGATTCCCACATCTATTACAATGCTCCCTGGCTTGATCATCTCTCGATGCACGAATTTCGCTATTCCAACGGCACTAACCACTATATCGGCGTTGAAAGTCTTTTCGGAGATGTCCCTGCTCCTCGAGTGGCAAACGGTAACCGTACCGTCTACACCTTTTTTGAGAAGCAGCAGTGCCAGAGGCTTTCCGACCGTGTTTGATCTTCCAACAATAGTTATGTCCCTGCCTTTGACTTCGATTCCGTAGTAACTCAGAATCTCCATCACGGCCTCGGCAGTTGGAGGAGCGAAAAACTCCTCGTCGTTGATTATTCCGCCGAGGTTCGATACCGTCCGACCCTCCAGATCCTTTCCCGGATCGAGAGCGGCCAGAACCGCCTTTTCATCGGCGTTTTTAAGAGGATGCATAACCATTATTCCCGCAACGCTTTTGTCGTTGTTCATCTTCGAGATCTCTTCGATGGGATTGATCCCGCTGTCGTGAACAATGACCTCTATGCCGAGTTTCTCCCCCTGCTTCTTTATTGATCTCATATACGACTTGTTAGAAGCATCGGGCTCATCGCAGAAGAGAACGAGCGAAGGAAGATTTCCCGCTCTCTCTTTGATCTTCTCTTTGACATCAGAATAAATACTCTCTGAAACGATCTTTCCATCAAGTATCATCTTCATTACCTCAAAAGAGCCCGCTGATCTTTCCGTCTGCGTCGATATCTATGTGCTTCGCGTTGGGATCCTTCCCGAGTCCGGGCATCAGCATTATCTTGCCGGCAACCACAACTATGAATCCGGCACCTGCCGATAGATTGAGATCTCGTACTTTGAAAGTGTAGCCTTCCGGCGCTCCAAGCTTTTTATCATCGTCAGAAATTGAGTACTGGGTCTTGGCGACGATTATCGGAAGACGGTCGAGACCCTTCTTCTTAAAGAGCCTGAGTTTGCTCTTAGCCGCTGGTTCAAGATCTACTCTTCCGGCTCTGTAGATTTCCTTTGCAAGTTTTTCCAGCCTTTCCTCAAACGGAGCTTCCATTGGTATCAGGGGCTTGTAGCTATTGGGCTGATCAATGACCTCAAGTAGCTTCTTTGCGAGATCGATTCCACCTGCACCGCCCTCGGCCCACACTTTCGACAATTCGTAAGGTATAGAGTCAGCCTTGCATAGAGCGTCAAACGTTTCCCTTTCCTTCGCCGTATCTGTTGGGAATTCGTTTAGAGCCACAACTACAGGGATCCCATACTTTCTGAGGTTCTCAAAATGAACCTTGAGATTCTTGAACCCATAGTTCAGGCTCTCGATATCTTCTTCCTGGATTTCGTTCTTGGAAGCACCTCCGTTTAGCTTCAGCGCTCTGATCGAAGCAACGAGAACCACTGCGCTTGGATTCAGGTCGCCGACCTGACAGACGAAGTCAAGAAATTTCTGTGCGCCTAGATCCGCTCCAAAGCCAGCCTCGGTAATTACGTAATCAGAAAGCTTGAGAGCCATCTTTGTGGCAGTCAGGGTGTTTGTTCCGTGGGCGATGTTCGCGAACGGGCCTCCGTGAACGAAAGCCGGAGTTCCTTCAAGAGTCTGAACTAGGTTCGGATCAAGAACGTCTTTGAGTAGAGTTGCCATCGCGCCCTGGACGTCCAAATCCTCAACTGTTATGAACTCTCCGTCGTAACTTCTAGCCACAATGATTTTCGAGAGGCGCTCTTTCAGGTCAACGAGGTTCTTCGAAAGGCAAATGATTGCCATGATCTCAGATGCGGCGGTTATTACAAATGAATCCTCCCTGGGATAGCCGTTTGCCGAACCGCCTAGCCCCACGATGATCTGCCTGAGAGCCCGATCGTTCATGTCCATTGTTCTCGGCCAGTATATCTGCGTCGGATCTATTTTCAATTCATTCTTGAAGTTAATATGTGCATCGATAACAGCCGAAAGAAGATTATGTGCCATCGATACAGCGTGAAAATCTCCTGTGAAGTGCAGATTGATTTCTTCCATCGGAAGCACCTGAGAGTAGCCGCCTCCGGCAGCCCCTCCCTTGATTCCCATTATCGGTCCAACGGATGGTTCTCTGAGAGTTACGAAGGTCTTCTTACCGATCTTGTTTAGTGCCATTGCCAGACCCACAGAAGTTGTCGTCTTTCCTTCACCTGCGCTTGTTGGACTTATGGCCGTAACAAGAACCAGCTTTCCATCAGGTCTATCCTGCAGCTCATTGAGGTATAGGTGAGAGATTTTCGCTACGTACTTTCCAAATCTCCTCAAGTGTTTGTCGGGAATCGAAATCGATGAGGCAACTTCGTCAATCTCCCTCAGTTCTGCTTTTTGTGCTATCTCCAGATCGGTCAGCATGGTCTCCTCCTCATAAATGCTTTTTCTCTGTTGATGCGCACTCCCGAGCAATTCTGTCGAGAACGCCGTTTACGAATTTCCCGCCCTGCTCCGAACCGTACTTCTTGGCGATGTCGATCGATTCGTTAAGTGTCACCTCAATTGGTATCTGGGGTTCATAAATGATCTCATACGCTCCAAGCCTAAGGACGTTCTTATCGATCGAGGCAAGTCTCTCGAATGTCCAGTTCATAAGGTGTTTTCGTATCACTTCGTCAATATCGCTTCGATACTTCAAGATGCTCTCGAAGTACTTGCGTGTTCTCAACTTCATTTCGTCTTCCATCGAGAAGAAGCTCAACTCCCTTTCGAGGTAATCAGATGAAGTCTCCACGTCTTCGTTGAAGTCATACTGATAGATCGCACTGAAAACAATTTCCCTCATTCTTCGTCTGCTTCTGTTTAGACCTGCCTTCACGTCTTCAAACCTCTTTCTCTTTCTCTTCGTCTTCAGGCTCTTCCGCTTCAGTCGCTTCTGGTTTCATCTCTTCCGGTTCAGGTTTTGCTTCGCTCTTTTCGAGCTCTTCTTCCTCAATAATCACTGGTTTTTGGGCCTCTTCAAAGACATCTTCGATAGTGATGGAAACGTCTTCAACCTTTATGCCGCTGAAGCTTTCAACATCGTTTTTCAGCTTCTCCTGCATCTTTCTGGCATATGAGGGTATAGAGACACCGTACTTGATCTTTGTGTTTACCGATATCTTGACAGTCTTCGTACCGTCGACCTTTTCGTCGAGGTCGATATCTACCGTAGACTTGGCTTCTTTTCGTGCTTTGGCTTCCTTAGGATCGAATTTCAGAAATTCAATGTAGGAGTGAATAGCGATATCCCGGATCACTGCCTCCGAGATCTCGATTCTGCCGAGATCAGTCTCTTCAAAATCCATAATTCTCCCTCCTTTCTCCTTATGCTCTCTCGATGTATTCGCCGGTTCTTGTGTCTACTCGAATCAACTCACCGTTTTCGACAAAGAATGGAACCGTCACCTTGAGCCCCGTCTCCAGAACGGCCGGTTTGCCGCTTCCCGAAACCGTGTCGCCTTTGTAAGCGGGAGCGGTGTCTTTCACCTCCAGAACCACAGTGTTCGGAAGAACAATACCTATCGGCCTATCTTCATGGAACTGAAGATCCACCACTTCATTCTCCTTTATGTAGTCCAGGGCATCTCCCATCTCGTCTAAACCGATTGTATACTGCTCAAATGTTTCGAGGTCCATGAAGTGGAACATCTCATCCTCCGAGTAAAGGTACTGCACATGTCTGAATGAAAGCGCCGCTTCCTCCACTTTCTCGCTTGCCTGGAACGTGAATTGCCTAACGAGGCCGGTCTTGATGTTCTTCATCCTCGTCCGAATTATCCCATCTCCTCTTCCCATTGAGTGCTTATTTGCTTCAGTCACGATGTAAATATCTCCATCAATGATAAGAGGCGTTCCTTTTCTAATCTTTCCAACTTCTATCATCTAGAAGCCACCTCCGGATCTCTAAAGAATCTTCAACTCTCTATCTAGATTTGTCAGAACTTCTACTCCGCTTTCACAAAAATAACAATCGTCTTCTATTCTAACCCCAAATTTGCCGGGAAGATAGATGCCCGGCTCTATTGTAATGACCGCTCCGGCCGGGATAGGATTACAGTTCTTAGGAGAAAGCCCCTGGCCATCGTGAGTGTCCATTCCCAGACTGTGGCCCAGGCCGTGACCGAAGTAGTCGCCATAACCCGCCTCTCTAATTATACTTGCTGCAACTTCGTGTATCTGGCTTCCTATAACCCCAGCCTTTGAGGCGTTCTTAGCCTCTGTTTGCGCTTTGAGAACCACTTCATAAACCTTCACCATTTCGTCGGACGGTTCCCCTATACTGTAAGTTCTTGTAATATCCGAGTTGTAGCCGTCTACCCTTGCCCCGTAGTCGATCAAGAGAAAATCGCCTTCCTGGAGAGTTCTATTGGACGGTCTGCCGTGAACTATTGCGCTTCTCGGTCCGCTGCCCACTATCGTCTCGAAGGCAAGGTAGCCTCCTCGCTTCCTGATCTCATATTCGAGTGCCGCACATACTTCTTCCTCAGTCCTTCCCGGACGAATGAAGTTGAAAGTCTCTGTAAGCGCATCTTCGGCGATCTTGACTGCCAGTCTCATCTTCTCGACTTCCTCCGGAGACTTTACCATCCTAAGATCCTTGAGAATACTGTCTACGGGTTCAAGTTCGACGCCTAGCTGGGAGAAGACCCGCTTGTAAAGACCATAGCTGATCGTCTCTTCCTCAAATCCCACACGGCTGGCTCCATCTTTGGCCAGCGTCGCCTGAATTACGTCTTTGAGTTCGTCGCCATTGTTGAAAGGGATCAGCTTGAAGTGCGTTTCAATTTCGGCTTGAGTGAAGTACCTCGAATCAGTCACTATGTACTCGCCCTTCGGGGTCACAATAAGAACTGAGAAAGAGCCGGAAAACCCGGATAGATACCAGGAACTGGAGCGATTGCTGGACTCCATGTTGTAAAGAACAAACCCGTCAAGCTTGCTTTCTCTAAGCTTTTCTCGAAACCTTTCGATTCTCGACATGCCCAACCTCCGGAATGCAGAATGTCTTATCAGCATCAGAATAGAGTGATCTGATTTCTGTTCATCTTTCCTTTCTTTGATTGCCTTATCTCCTTGAGATCTTCGGCTGTCAATACCCTGACAGCTTTGTCCAGGGCAGACTGCTTGGAGATCACCTTCAAAATCTCTTTTGCCCTGGAGAGAACTGTCTCGGGAATTCCTGCAAGCTTGGCAACCTCTATTCCGTGGGATCTGTTTGCAACTCCGTCCACAACTTTGTGGAGAAATACTATTCCTTCTTCGGTTTCAACTATGCGGACAGTCTTGTTCTTGATGCCCGTGTACATATTAGAGAGTTCGGTTAGCTCCGTGAAATGAGTGGCGAATATCGTGTGACATCCCACCGCCTCGTATATGAACTCTGAAACCGCCCATGCTATTGAAATACCGTCAAAGGTGCTTGTTCCCCTGCCCACTTCGTCCAGGATCACCAGGCTGTCTTCCGTCGCCTTGGAGAGGATCGTTGCCGTCTCCATCATCTCTACTAGAAAAGTCGATTTCCCGCTTGCCAGTTCGTCCCTTGCACCGATTCTTGTGAAGACCCTGTCATAGATTGAAAGCATCGCATCATCTGCAGGCACAAATGAGCCGATCTGAGCCATGATCGAGAGCAGGGCAATCTGCCGTATGAAAGTGGATTTTCCGCTCATGTTCGGTCCTGTTACAATGAAGAAATTCTCTGTACGGCTCATGGATATGTCATTAGGCGTGAAGTCAGCCACAAATTTCTCTACAATAGGATGTCTCGAACTAGAAACCTTCACTTTTCCATGCTCTGAAAAGCGGGGGCGAGAATAGTTGTTTCTTCTTGCTACAGATGCCAGCGACTGAGAAGCGTCGATTTCAGATAATACCAGCGCTACACTCTTGAATCTCTCCAGTGAACTAGCAAGCTGTAAACAGACACTCGAAAAGAGAGTTTTTTCGAGTGTCTCTATCTTTTCGTTTGCGCTCAGTATCTTGTCTTCAAACGACTTGAGTTCCTGTGTAATATATCTCTCGGAGTTCACAAGAGTCTGCTTCCTGGTATAGCTCTCGGGGACCTTGTTAGTCTGACTCTTCGGGACTTCGAGGAAGTAACCGAAGACTTTGTTGAACTTGACCTTCAGAGAAGAGATTCCCGTTGCTTTTCTTTCACTAGCTTCGATCGCCTTCATCCTCTCAACCGAGTTGTCAAGGAGATCTCGAAGGACGTCCAGTTCTTCGTTGAACCCCATTCTGATTACATTTCCTTCTCCAGCTGTTGAGGAGGGTTCATCCATGATGCTGCGCTGAAGAAGATCGAGCTCTTCAGGAAAGAGTTCGACCCGGTCGCTCAGTCTTTCAAGAGCCGGTTCGCTCGAGAGTAGCTCCTTGATAAAGGGTAGCACCGAGAGGGAGGTTCTAAGTGACTGCAGGTCTCTTGGTGCGGCCTTCTCTATTGAAAGTCTGGTGCTTATTCTCTCGATATCGAATACATGCTGCAGATATTCTCTGAGTTCATTTAAAAGCCGGCGATCCGAATTTAGCGCTTGAACAGTGTCCAGCCTTTCCTCGATTCTATTCTTGTCGACAAGGGGCGAAAACAGCCACCGTCTCAGCCTTCTTCTTCCCATTGCAGTAACAGTTTCATCAAGTATCTCGAAGAGCGAACCCTTTCTTTCGAGCTTGAAGAGATTCAGGTTTTCGATAGTGGAAGCATCGAGCTGCATAGAGTCGGACTTTCTGATAACCCTTGGAAGCGAAAGATGTCTCATGGGACCGAGATTGATCGACTCAAGGTACTTGAACAGAGCTCCGAGAACCTCGATCTGAGTATCATCCAGTTCGAGATGATCGATAGCGACTATCGAATAGAACTCTTTGATGTAATTAATGCTCGAAGAAAGTGCAAAATGCCAGTCTTCGACTATCTCTACCATTGCAAACGATGCCGACGAAATCTCCTTCTTCAGGTTCTTCAGACTTTCCTTCAGTAGTATTTGAGACGGCCCGATAGCTGCGATAGAGTCCTTCAACGAGACGATGTCGTCGGCGCTTGACAGGAGTACCTCGCCGGTAGATACGTCTGCCGTTGCCAGAACGAAGTTCTCTTCGGCTTTTCCAATAGAGACAATGTAGTTGTTTGCATTTTCGGGTAGTAGCTCGTCTTCTACAAGAGTTCCAGGAGTAACTACCCTGGTAACCTCTCTCTTCACGAGTCCCTTCGCAAGCGCGGGATCCTCTGTCTGCTCGCAAATCGCAACCTTGTAACCCGCTTCCACAAGCTTCTTGAGATAGCCGTTGACTGAGTGGTAGGGGACGCCCGCCATCGGCACCCCGTTTCTTGAAGTTAGAACTATCTGCAGTTCATTTGAAACTAGCTTAGCATCATCGAGAAAAGTCTCGTAGAAGTCACCAAGCCTAAAAAGAACCAGACAATCCTTGTAATTCCTCTTGACTTCAAGGTATTGTTTCATCATCGGTGTCATTTCGGCCACTTTATCCACTCCGGATACATCAAAAGCCGGCGCTCAGCGCCGGCCGGTTAATGTCTCTCTATCATTCTTCTGCTTTTTCTTTCGTCTTTTGTTCGATTACCTTGTCTATCATCCCATACTCGACAGCTTCGGCAGAACTCATGAAGAAGTCTCTGTCGGCATCTTTCTCTATCTTCTTTATTGATTGTCCAGTGTGTCTGGCAAGGATTTTGTTCAGTTCGTCCCTTAGGTAAAGAATCTCCTTCGCCCGGATTTCGATGTCTTTGGCTACTCCCTCTGCACCACCGAAAGGCTGGTGAATCATTACCCTTGAGTTAGGTAGCGCAAATCTCTTTCCCTTTGTTCCTCCGGCAAGTAATATCGCGCCCATCGAGGCTGCCATCCCAATGCAAATCGTAGAGATGTCGGGCTTTACATACTGCATTGTGTCGTATATCGCCAATCCGGAAGTTATCGAACCACCCGGGGTGTTTATGTATAGACTTATGTCCTTTTCGGGGTCTTGAGATTCAAGGAAGAGGAGTTGAGCCACGACGATATTTGAAACTTCATCATCGATGGGCCACCCGAGAAACACTATTCTTTCGGAAAGCAGTTTAGTGTAAATATCAAAGATTCTTTCACCCCTCCCTCTGTCTTCAACTACGTAAGGGACGAAAGGTGCCATGTTTATGTCCATAAAGCCTCCTAATTATCGAAGAGTTTTTCTATAATTCTCTTTGGCGGAAGAAAGGAGAAAATTACGTGACCGCTGTCTGTTATCAATACGGCCTTCGTTTTCTTTCCGAAAGTAAGGTTCACGATCTTTCCGGTCTCCATGCCGAGCTGCTTAAGACGCCGAACAGCTGAGCTTTCGATAGGAAGAACGGCGAGAATCCTATCCCTTACCACAAAGGACTCGAAACCGACGTTGACAACGTAATCCACTTCTACTTTCCTCCTTTCAATAACAATGTTATTATAACATAATGGAGATACGGCGGAGGTGTTCCAGTGCTAGCTAACGATCAGGAGAGTCTCGTTGACACGGGGCGCATATATGTTAAGGCAGGAGATGGAGGAAATGGTTCAGTTTCCTTCAGAAGAGAGAAGTACATACCCTTTGGAGGTCCTGACGGCGGCGATGGCGGCAGGGGTGGCCATGTCTTTCTCAGATCGACCAATTCAATAAACACGCTCTATGAATTCAAACGCAAGAAGAAATTCATCGCTCAAAGCGGGGAGAGCGGTCATGGTTCAAATATGGCCGGAAAGAAGGGAAAGGATCTGGTTATAAGAGTGCCCGTTGGGACGATTGCATATGACGCGGAGAGTGGAGAGATCATTGCCGACCTCTGCAATCCCGGTCAAATCGTTGCGATTGCCAGAGGCGGAAAGGGTGGAAGGGGCAATGCGAGGTTCGTCTCTTCAACGAATCAGGCGCCCAAGGCAGCAGAAAACGGTGAACCTGGAGAAGAACTCTTTGTTCGGCTGGAGCTGAAGATTCTGGCCGATGTTGCACTGGTCGGGTTCCCAAACGTCGGAAAATCGACGCTCATTTCCGTTATGTCGAATGCTAGACCGAAGATAGCAAATTATCACTTCACAACCCTCTCGCCCAATCTCGGAGTTGTTATGGCGAATGACGAACAGGGATACATAGTGGCAGACGTTCCGGGTTTAATCAAAGGAGCACATCAGGGTGTCGGTCTCGGCCACAGCTTTTTGAGGCACATAGAGAGGTGCAAGACTATAGTTCATCTCCTGGACATCTCTGAGAGCGAGGGAAGAGACTTCCTTCAGGATTATGACGATATTCGTTACGAGCTTGAATTCTACAAGAAGGAGCTGGCAGATAAGCCCGAGATAGTAGTTGCAAACAAGTGCGATCTTCTTCCTCAAGAAGAACGTGAAAACAAGTTGGAGATATTCAGGAAGAAGATCGGCAAAGATATTATTCCAATCTCGGCTGCTACTCGCGAGGGAGTCAATGCGTTGAAAGAGACGATCTGGAAAAACGTTGAAAGCGATCATTCCTACTTGTCGTCGATGAAGGTTGAAGAAGATCTTCCTTTGCCCCAGGTCGAACCGGTTGTGCTTACCGCTCCCTATCCGGAAGACTTCAGAGTTGAGAAAGATTCTGAAGGCAGATATGTTGTTCTTGGACCGGCCGTTGATTTCTACACGAGAAAAATCAGAGCTTTCAAATACAGGGACCGTTTCATAATGGACAAGCTGGAAAAGGGGGGACTCTCTTCAAAACTCAGGAATGCGGGGATTGAGGAAGGAGACACTGTAGTTATTGATGACAAAGAATATGTGTTCAAAGATTAAGATAGGCATCTTCGGAGGTTCTTTCGACCCGGTTCATATGGGACATGTTGCTGTAGCGACCCGGGCAATCGAGAAACTACGGCTTGAGAAGCTTTATGTTATTCCAGCGTACATTCCTCCTCACAAAGTTTCCAGTACGGTTGCACCATACGACCTGAGAAGATCTTGGCTCAAGAAGGTTTTCTGTGAAGTCGAGCAAGCGTGTGTGTCTGATTATGAAAGAGAAAGGGGAGGAATCTCTTATTCACTCTTCACGGTCAGGCACTTCGCAGAGGTTCACGGCTGCAAACCGTTTCTCGTTATCGGCGAGGACAGCTTAGTTACTCTGGAGAGTTGGTATGAATACAAAGCTCTACTGAATGAAGCGACAATAGTGGTTTATCCGAGAAGTGAAGGCAGTGTTGACTTGCCCTTCGTCGAGAAAGTTGTCTGGCTGGACGCACCTCGTTTCGACTTATCGTCGACCGAGATTCGGAAGAAGATTGTGGAAGGCAAGTCGATTGAAGGGTTGGTTCCCGATTCAATACTGGACGAGGTAACGACTTACTATGGATAAGCAAATCGGTCTCTCCCCCATGGCTGGATATACAGATGAGGTAATGAGGCAGCTTTCGCTCGAATGGGGAGCGGATTTTGTTTTCAGTGAGATGATTAGCGTAGAAGGTGTCCTAAGGGGATCGGGAAAAACAGACGAGATAATCCCGTCAGCCCCTACGAGAATACAGCTCTTTGGTTCATGCGTATCGAGAATGGCGAAGGCAGCCGCCCGGCTTAACGGCATAGCGACCTGGATCGATATTAACGCCGGCTGTCCTGTAAGAAAAGTAACGAGAAGAGGGGCAGGGAGCGCCTTGCTTAGAACACCTGAAAAAATCGCTGAGATGATTGTCGCCCTGAAAGAGACGGTCGATATTCCTGTTTCAGTCAAGATAAGACTCGGCATCGAAAACATCGAAACGGAAGCGATCATCTACCCGATATTGAAAGCAAAACCCAAAGCGGTCTTCATTCACGGCAGAACCGTATCGCAAGGCTATTCGGGGGCAGCAAATTGGAAAGAGATCGAGCGTCTCACCCAGATTCTTCATTCGGAAGGCATTCTCTCTTACGGTTCTGGCGATATGTATAGCCCAGAGGCGATCGCAAAGGCTTTGAGACAGTATTCGGTAAATGGCGTTGTCGTTGCGAGAGGAGCGATCGGCAATCCCTGGATCTTCAGACAGGCGAGAGACCTCATTGAGTTTGGCTCATACGATAATCTCACGCTTCCCGAAAGACTCAATTACTTTCTTATACACTTCGGAAGGCTTGCCGAGGCGGTTGGTGAAGAACAAGCAGTTAGAGATCTTAGAAAATCATTTGCCGGTTATACACGGAACATAAGGCATGCATCGAATCTCAGAAGTGAATACATGAAGTGCAACTCTCTCTCAGAAGTCAAGGAACTTTTCAGAAATTACATTCCAGAGCGGCAACTTTCCAAATATTGACTCCTCATTCAAGAAATTCAAATGCTTATTGTGTTTCAAGATCCTCTTAGCACCGCAGGCTGCCCGCTTGCAAAGTCGGGATAAGGAGAATTTCACTAGGCAGTGAAGGTTTTCGCCTATGATGCGGCCACTTGCCAGGGAAGATGAATTCAAGGCATTGCTGTTGCGTTGAGTTCTAGAAATGGCGATACTCACTTACTGTCCGTTTTGAGAAAGCGAGAAGAGCTCGGCGGTGAATACGGGTTGGCTGGAGTGCGGCCGATAGTGATCTGTGCTCTGTATGCGATCTGCCTGATAAAGGACTCCCTTGTTCTTAAGCAGTTGTTGTTAGATTCTTGCTTCTAAACTTCAGCTCGGCTACGAGCATTTCGTTTCCTCGGGTTGTCTAATCGATCTCTCACAACTGATCGTATGCCGGACATCTTCCGAAAGAGTGTTGGTTTTCGAATACAAGCTTTACTAACCTCCAAGGTATGATTTTTTCACAAGGTCGTTGTTAAGCAATTCCTCTCCTTTCCCTTCAAGGACGACCCGCCCCGTTTCAAGTACGTAGGCATAATCGGCCAGCTTCAGTGCACCGAGGGCATTCTGCTCGATCAGGAGAATCGTCTTACCCTCTTCGTGAACTTTTCGAATTACCTTGAATACTTCGCCGACTATTACTGGAGCGAGTCCAAGCGAAGGCTCGTCGAGCATAAGAAGATCCGGTCTAGACATCAGCGCCCTGCCTATGGCAAGCATCTGCTGCTCACCACCCGAGAGAGTTCCGCCCTTTTGATCCTTTCTCTCTCTCAGTATTGGAAAGAGAGTGTTCACCCATTCAAGATCCCTTTCGATTTCTTCAGAGTCTTTTCTTAGAAATGCCCCAAGCATAAGGTTCTCGATTACCGTGAGGTTCGGAAAGATTCTTCTTCCCTCAGGGACCAGAGTCATTCCTGCCCTCACGATTTCATTTGTGGACTTGTTTGTAATACTCCTTGACTTGAAGACTATCTCGCCATCTTTCACTTTCTTGAGGCCGCAGATGCTTCTCAGAGTTGTCGATTTTCCGGCCCCGTTCGCACCGATAAGGGCGACGATCTTCCCTTCCTCAACGTTGAAAGAGATTCCCTTCAGAGCATGGATGCCTCCGTAATATACGTTTAAGTTCTCTACCCTAAGCATACAAATCACCCGTTCCGAGATAGGCGGTTATTACATCAGGGTTGTTCTGAATTTCCTCCGGAAGTCCCTTTGCGATAGTGACGCCGTGATCAAGGACGATAATCCGCTCGCATATGGTCATGACAAGGCTCATGTCGTGTTCAATCAACAGAATCGTCTGCTGAAAGTCCTTTCGAATTCTAAGGATCAGAGCCGCCAGGGCAAGCGTCTCTTCCGGGTTCATCCCCGCGGCCGGCTCGTCCAGCAATAACACTCTCGGTTGCGTCGCTAGAGCTCTGGCAATTTCGAGTTTTCTCTGAAGGCCGTAGGGAAGAGATCCGGCCAGGTCTCGCTCATACTTGTCCAGGCCAAGTGTCTTGAGCAGGGCTCTTGCCTTGCCGTGCATCTCCACTTCTTCACTTCTGTATCCCGGCAGCCCAAAGACGGCAGAAATAACAGAGGACTTCAGGCGCAGGTGGCAGGCCGTAAGCACATTCTCCAGAACTGTCAGCTCTCCGAAGAGACGGATGTTTTGGAATGTTCTAGCGATACCGGCTGCGGCGATTCTATCTGTCTTCATTCCGGTGATGTCTTTTCCGTCGAGGAGAATCCTGCCTTCGCTTACGTAATACGTATTTGTTATTAGATTGAACACAGTTGTCTTTCCGGCTCCATTAGGTCCTATAAGTCCTACCAGCTCTCCCTCCTGAAGATCGAGATTGAAATCCGAGACCGCAGTGAGTCCGCCGAATCTCTTAGTTACTTGTTCAAGTTTAAGCAGACTCATCTGCATTCCTCCCTCTTGATCTGAATATCCATTCCCATGTGAACTCTTTGTGGCCAAAAAGGCCTCTTCTGAAGAAGATCACAGTAATTACGAGGATCAGAGCAAAGATCAGCATCCTCATGCCAGAAATCCCGGGTATCGTGAAGCCAAATATCGTCATGGGCGATTCCACGAACCTGAGCAGTTCCATCAAGAAGGCAACCGAAATGCCCATCACAACACTCCCGGTTATGCTTCCAAGCCCTCCTAGAAGGACAATCATAACAATTTGAAAGGTCAAGGAGATGTTGAAAGAATTCGGATCGATTGTCATCAGCAGACTGCCGAGTAGTCCGCCTCCAATTCCAGCGAAGAAAGCGCCGATGACGAAGGCCATAGTTTTGTGTTTGAAGAGATTCACTCCCATTGCCTCCGCCGCAACTTCATCCTCTCTTATTGACTTCAGCGCCCGACCGTAGCTACTGTCCACCAGCCTCTTTATGAAGAAGATCGTGAACAATGCCCAACCCCAGCTCCAGTAAAGATTTGTATACGTGGGAAGTCCTTTCAGGCCCAGTGGTCCGTTAGTAACACTCTGGAGGTTGTTGAGCATTACGCGAATTATCTCTGCAAAGCCAAAGGTTACTATGGCAAGATAATCTCCTCCGACTCGAAGGCACGGAGCTCCAACAGCGAAGCCCGCAATAGCCGCAACAGCACCGCCAACAAGTAGTGCAAAGAAGAAGGGAATCTCTATTTCGCTTAACGGCCATATTATCGGTTGTATGAAGAAGTTCATTGCCTTTAGAGATGGCGACATGTACAGTAATGCCGAGGCGTACGCGCCAAGAGCCATGAAACCCGCGTGGCCCAAAGAGAACTGACCGGTAAAGCCGTTTATAAGGTTGAGACTGACTCCCAGTATCACGTAGATGGCCGCAACATTCAAGATTCTCTTGATGAAAGCATCGATATAGTTCTCGGCAAGCCAGAGCAACATAATGAAGATCAGAAGACTAACTATGGTTAAGACCAACTTCATTCTGCGATCCATATAACTCACCTACTTGTCTTCTCGCCGAACAAACCCGTTGGCTTCACAAGAAGAATCATGACGAGAAGAACGAAGATTATAGCGTCTCTGTAACCTGCCGCCTCGGGGAAAAAGGCGACCAGCAGAATCGTAACCATGCCAAGCATTAATCCACCGACAAGAGCACCCACAATACTTCCAATTCCTCCGATTATCGCTGCAGTGAAGGCCCTCCAGCCCGGAAAGACTCCCATGAAAGGCCATATCTGTGGGTATCTGAGAGCCCAGAGAATTGCACTAAGTGCAGCGAGTGCCGAACCTATCGCAAATGTGAATGCGATTGTTCTGTCTACGTTTATTCCCATTAGCTTGGCTGTCTCGAAGTCTACAGATAGGGCTCTCATAGCCAATCCCATTTTCGTACGCTTAACCAGAAAGGTAAGCAGAAGGAGTACTACTATTGAAACCACAATGGTAGTTATGGTTATCGCCTGAATTCTGACTCCACCAACAATGAATGTCCTGGTCAGTGATGGAGGCACATAGAAGGACTTCTGCCTTCCGCCGAAGACAACCGTGGCAATGTTCTGGAGAAGAAAGGACATACCTATTGCAGCACAGAGCGATGAGATTCTCGGCGCGTCTCTCAATGGTCTATATGCAACACGCTCTATCCCGACTCCCAGCAAGATAGTCGCGATTATACCGAACAGAACCGCCAGCCACCAGGGCATCATGAACAAAGTGAAGCCATAGAACACAAAGAAGGTAGCCATCATGAATACATCTCCGTGAGCAAAGTTAACGAGCTTGACTACTCCATAGACGAGAGTGTAGCCGATAGCTATAAGTCCGAATATGAAACCCAATGAGATTCCGTTAACAAGGTGCTGCAAAAAAACGCTAGAGCTCATCCTGCCACCACCTTTAGCTTGGCTGCCGCCCTTAGTAAGGACGCAGGCATTGGCCTGCGTCCGATACCTCCGATACCTGGAAAATCACTGTCTTGGCCTCATCTATTGGACAGGTTTTACAACACTTACAAACTTGAAGACTCCATCCTCGACTTTTCTAACAATCGCATCCTTAACCGCGTCGCCGTTCTCGTCTATTGTTATGTACCCCGTCACTCCTTCGAAATTCACAGTTGCGCTCAGAGCGTTCTTAATATCCTCAGGAACAGCCGAATTTGCCCTGATAATAGCGTCTACAGCCAGCATGAACGCATCGTATCCCAGAGCGGAAAAGGCGCTCGGTTCGACTCCGTACTTGGCCTTGAAAGCTTCTATGAACTCGGCGGCTTTTGGCGTCGGTGCTACTGCTACGTCGAAGTGTGTGCTGAAGTAGCTGCCTTCGACGGCTGCACCGCCGACCTGCAGGAATTCGGGGACTTCCCAAGTATCGCCGCCCAAGAACTGAGACTCAATTCCCAGTTCGCGAGCCTGTTTAATGATGAGCGCCGCCTCTCCATAAGAAGCAGCAGGTATGAAGATTACATCTGGGTTTTTACCCTGGGCGTATGCCAGTTGAGCAGTGAAGTCCTGGTCACCCGTCTGATAAGAGATGACACCGCTGATCGATTTGTTGTCTCCAGTAAGCGCCTTGAAGGAATTCTGGAAGTAGTGCGAGAGTCCAACCGAATAGTCTGAAGCGATGTCCTGAATGATCACAGCCGTCTTCGCGTTGAGTTCATCAACAGCGAATTTCGCCATTACGCTTCCCTGGAATGGGTCAATGAAACAGACCCTAAAAACATAAGGCTTCCCTAAAGTAACCAGCGGGTTGGTCGGTGAACATCCTATCATCGGTACCTTAGCAGCATTTGCCACTTCACTGCCGGGTATTGCAACGGCACTTCCGTAACTGCCGATGATTACCGATGCCTTGTTGAACTGGATCAGCCTTGAGACGGCGTTTGATGCTTCCACCTTTTCACTCTTGTTGTCGACAAGAACCAGCTCGATCGGTCGGCCAAGAACTTCTTTTACCTGCTCGGCGGCGAGAGTAACGCCTTCCATTGTAAGCTGGCCTCCGGCTGCGTAAGGCCCGGTCATAGGTTCGAAGACGCCAATAACGATCGGGTCAACTGCAAACAACACAAATCCCAGAAGCAGAACTACGGCTAGAACGAGAATTTTCTTCACTTGCCTCACCTCCACAATTATGATCGTCTATAGCCGAAGCTACCCCAGAATAATCGATAGTTACTCAAAGCACAGCTTAAGCATTAACATATTAGACTTGTCAACTATGCAGAATGAGAGCAACAAATGGGTGCGAATCAAGACTGCAGCAGTGGGCTTCATCACAAACCGGTACCCGATCACTAACTCAGGACAGAGTAGGGCATGTAATACTCATTAAGATTAAAATAAAACATAACACTGCACTACTCGAAATGATAATACCATGTGAAGTAATAATGGCCTCTTCTCAAAAAACGCCTTTATTGGTCAATTGGAGCGAAGAAACCTGATAATCGGTTTCTATCTATCTGGAAACCAAAGACAAGCAGTCACAGATCACTAACGTTTTTGTTATGAATCGAGTAAGATAAAGAATTGGGAGAGATTGTTCCGTATTCTTTTTTTGAAGACTGCCGGCAAATAGTTTCAACAGTCCCTGAACAGAGTTCACTATGATAATGATCGGTCTATTGTCCTTTGTGTTTTTGTCCGGCCTCTTCATCTGGAAGCCATGTTCTCTCATGTTTTCTATTCGGTACGCTATAAGAAGGATTAAACAAGTCGAGCGCCGTCATCATTATCAATTGGTTATAGATGACCGGCGGTGAGTTTTCTGAAACCCAAACCTTAACTTACAATTGGAATGTAGAGTAATAAATGAAAGGGGGGAATTTTGTTGGAATCGGATACTATGGTTGCAATAGTGAAGGAAAGGCGGGAGCCGGGCCTGACGCTGAAAAGGGTTCCGGTCCCGCGTGAACTCGGTCCGCACGACGTGCTTGTGAAGGTAAAGCGAGCTTCCATTTGCGGGACCGATCTTCATATTTACGACTGGGACAAATGGTCGCAGGAGAGAATCAGGCCGCCTCAGATAGGAGGGCATGAATTTACCGGAGAGGTCGTAGACATTGGCGGAGAGGTCTCATCAGTTTCTGTCGGGGATTCTGTAGTCTCGGAAACCCATATTCCTTGCCAGAAATGTCTTCAATGCAAGACCGGGAAGATGCATATCTGCAAAGACATGGAGATCCTCGGTGTTCATAGAGATGGGGTATTCGCAGAATATGTTAGGGTACCGGAAGTGGTTTTATGGAAAGTCGATCCTTCGATTCCTCTGGAGTATGCATCGATTATGGAACCATTTGGAAACGCAATCCACACTGCGCTGGTAACGGATCTCACTGGAAAGAATGTCTTGATCACCGGTGCCGGACCGATAGGCGTTATGGCAGTTGCAGTGGCGAAGGTTTCGGGAGCGGCACAGGTTATTGTGACGGAGATAAAAGAGTTTAGAAAGGGCCTGGCAAGAAAGATGGGAGCGGACACAATAATCGATCCCACAAAGGAAGACGTCCCTTCGAGAGTCAGGTCGATAACCGAAGAAAACGGAGCAGATGTTTTTCTGGAGATGTCCGGCAATTCAACCGCCTTTGAGCAGGGACTTCGAAGTCTTACGAACGGAGGCGTTGTCTCACTGCTAGGGGTCTTTCCAGGTGATGTGTCATTTGATATAAACGGCCTGTTCACTTTCAAGGGCTTAACTATGTACGGCATAACAGGAAGAAAGATGTTTGAGACCTGGCAGGTGGCGACTCAATTGCTCAAGAACAAGAGGATCGACCTTTCTCCGGTTGTCACACATATTCTTCCAGCTGAGAGATTCGAAGAGGGATTCGACGCGATGAAGAAGGGAATTTCTGGAAAAGTTGTCCTCGAATTCTGATTGGTTTTACGGAGGTGTTTAGATGTTTGACTTTAATGTACTCAAGCAGGAGATGGAAGAGCTAGAAGAAAAGGGTTTGCTGTTGAAGATCAGAACACTGGAATCTCCCCAGGGCGCCTGGCTGAATATCGAGGGGAAAAAGGTCCTCAACATGTGCTCAAACAACTATCTCGGGCTATGTTTTGATGAAGAGCTTAAGGAAGCCGCGATCGACGGTGTCAGAAAATGGGGTGTCGGGCCTGGAGCGGTAAGGTCGATCGCCGGGACCCTTCAATTGCACAATGACCTTGAAAAAGAGCTTGCGGCTTTCAAGAGAGTTGAATCTACACTGGTCGTCCAATCCGGTTTCAATGCAAACCAGGCGGTGATTGCCCCGATCGTATCCGAAGAAGATGCGATTCTCTCTGACGAACTGAACCACGCCAGCATAATCGATGGAGTAAGGCTTGCAAAGGCCAAAAGATATGTATGGAAGCATAAAGATGTAAATGATCTGGAGACTCAACTGAAAAAGGCCGAGTCCGATGGGGCAAGGAGAAAGCTAGTAATAACTGACGGCGTCTTTTCGATGGACGGTGATCTTGCTCCGCTGCCTGAAATCGTCGAAAAGACGAACAAATACGGTGCGATTCTGATGGTTGACGATGCTCACGGCGAAGGCGTCCTTGGGAGCCACGGGAGAGGAATAGTCGACCACTTCGGATTGCATGAAATTGTGGATATTGAAGTCGGAACTCTTTCTAAGGCCTTTGGTATAGTCGGAGGATTCGTTGCTGGCAAGAAGACTCTGATTGATTACCTGAAGCAGAAGGCGCGCCCATTTCTCTTCAGTTCATCCCTCTCTCCGGCCGAAACCGCTGCGGCAATAGCGGCCGTCAGGAAACTCTCTTCATCCGATGAGTTGGTCAGGACTCTCTGGAATAACGCGGATTACTTCAAGGACCAGCTGAAAGCGTTGGGGTTTGATACGGGTCATACCGAGACACCCATAACTCCTGTGATGCTCTACGACGCAAAGCTTTCCGCAGCGTTTTCCAGGAGGCTCTTTGAAGAAGGGATATTCGCAAGTTCTATCGGTTTTCCTACTGTCCCGAAAGGAAAGGCAAGAATAAGAGTCATGATAAGTGCCGCTCACTCAAGAAAGGATCTCGATTTTGCGGTTTCAAAGTTCGAGATGATCGGGAAGGAACTCGCTGTCATAAAGTAAAAACCTTTCCTTCACCGAAACTGAATATAATGGTCTTATTGCGGCGGCGGATGCCGCTGCTTTTCGTGGAGGTGTGGCCGTTGTTTATAGCCTTACTGATGCTAGCCGCAGGTTTTGCTCTGCTGATCAAGGGAGCCGATTTTCTTATAGATGGATCTGTGGCGATTGCCAAGAATCTCGGGATTTCTGAATTGCTTATCGGACTGACTATTGTTGCTCTAGGAACTTCCGCGCCGGAGCTTGCGGTGAGCGTTCAGGCAGCCGTCAAGGGCTCCGGAATCGCTCTCGGTAACGTTCTCGGATCTAATATCGCCAACATCGCGCTGATCCTCGGAGTCGCGGCTTTCTTGACGCCTCTTGGCGTAAGCAAGACAACTATGAGCTATGAAATACCATTTGTGATATTGATCACTGTTGCAAGCGGAGCATTGATACTTGGAAATGGCAACGGTCTTCATCGAAGTGACGGAATTGTTTTGACTACCTTCTTTGTCATCTTTATGATGTATGTGTTCGCAATGGCGAAGAGAGACAGAAAGATCTCCGACATTGTTGAAGTAGAAGGAAAGAGAGACATAGAGCTCTTTGAGAAGTATCCGGTACTTGCCTGGCTGGCAACTATCGGGGGAACAGCCGGTGTAATTATCGGAGGTAATCTTGTGGTTAACGGGGGATCGTCGATAGCTCGCGTTTTCGGAGTCAGCGATATGGTGATAGGAACGACTATTGTTGCCTTTGGGACGTCTCTTCCGGAGCTTGTAACCACTGTTGCGGCGGTAAAGAAGAACCGCAGTGATCTCGCCATAGGAAATGTGGTGGGATCGAATATCTTCAACTTGCTTCTTGTTCTGGGAGTTTCGGCAACGATATCGCCTATATCGGTTCACAGGTCTCTCGTTGTCGAAATCTCTTTTGCGCTGGGACTTGCTATAGTTCTGCCGTTGCTTCTGCTCAGAACAAAAAGACTTGACAGGCCAAAAGGTGTTCTGCTGATGATTATCTACTGTGCATTCATCGTATCGACAATAATAAGCGGCTGATGAAGGACTGCTGAGAGATTCGCATACATGATCGGAGGTGCTACCAATCCCGACAACTGCAGACAAGACCAGAAGCGAGAAGATCTCCAAGGACGCTAGCCCTATCTAAAGAAGATAGTGGGATTCCATGCGGAACTCGTGGTTCTCGATATCTCTATTTGTGTAGCAGGCAGTGTCGAACCCGGTCAGCTCGAATCCATACTTGAGGTAGAAAGAGATCGCGGGAAAGTTGCTGCTTTGAGTTTCCAGTACTAGACGTCTTAATCCCTTTTCTTCTTTTTTGCGGTATTCATAAGTTCCGTGCCAACGCCTTTCCGTCTATAATCCTTCCAGACAAGGACGTCCCAGATACGGAGAGAGTCGTTCCATTCACTCTCTAAGACAGAAGCCCCAGCTCCTTACCGTTTTCTTGAGCGCCTAAACAATGGGCGACGCCTTGAATGGTTCTTTTATACTGTGGGCAAAGTCTTTAATGTATTGGGCAGAAAAACTCTCAACGGAGTTTTGAATCGTCCATATGCCGCTGTCTCGTTCTATTGAAAGGTCAAAGTATCTATTACTTTAAATACTCATACCTTACAACTCTCCCGGAGAGTGATTAGGGATTGACTTCTCTTATCTCCATCTCTCCGCACTTCTCCCCATTTGCAAAATCACTGGTCGGACAATACGGAATTCATTTGACCATTAAGGAGTTGCCAATCGTCGAAAGGTCAGTAGGGGAATACTCTTCTTCTATCCGCCGGCAGCGGCGGGTCTTCGATAGTGGCCTTTGCCATTTCTGCAAAGTTCTTTATGAGCTTCCAGCCTGGCGGGTTACCGAGGAAACCTGCCTGGGTTTCCGGATGAAATTGAACGCTGTAGATCTCCTTTTCTTTGTGTTTGATCATTTGAATAGGGGTTACGTTCCCCCTGGCAAAGAGTTCGAATTGATCTGGAATCGAGGCGACGGCGTAGGCATGATTCTCCCATACGAGAAGGCTTCCGTCAAGTCCCTCGAGAATCCTGTCCTCTTTCACAAAACTTACTTCGTGCCAGCGGCGCTCCTCACTGTAATATAGAACGGAGCCGTACACTCTCGAGACTATCTGATGACCCAGACAAATACCAAGTATAGGGACTTCGCCCCTCAGTATTATTTCTCCGCCCTGATAGACATTATTGTTCCAGTCGATGTAGTTCCTCATTGAGTCGCCACCTGCAATAATAACGCCCGCGTATTCGTTTTCATCTTCGGGAAGCTCATCGTTGAATATCTTGAAGATCCTGTACCTGATGCCCTGTTCCGCAAGCGAACGCTCAATCGGTGATAGCTTGGCTTCATATGCCGGGTCGTTCAGAAAGAGGGCAACGACTCCTCTATTATCGTACGAAGCAGTTAGCATAGTTGGAAAGAAACATGCAAACACAACCAGTGCAAACAAACGTATAATTGACTGTACAGTCTCTTCCTTCATTGACTCTTGACACCTCTCACAGCGAATGATAAACTACTATTTGTGCGATGCCGGGGTGGTGAAATTGGCAGACACGCATGATTCAGGTTCATGTGGGCATACCGCCTGTGCGGGTTCAAGTCCCGCCCCCGGCACCAAGAATTCCACGAGAGGACGAATAATCGTCCTCTTTTTTCTGGAATTAGCGTGCAATTAAAACTTTTCATCGATAGTTCCTTCTATGAAAACCTCTACTTATAGACCGGCCCTCTTAAATAGAAGTTCTCTTACACTTGAAAACTCCGTTCCAAAATAACGATCCTCTCTGTGATCAGGAACGATGCTTGCAATCTCTTCAAACAACTCTTCTATAACAGAACCGGACTTCTTGGGATGTCGGAACGACAGAGCTCTGAATGCGAGAAGCGCCTCAATAGAGATAAGGGTCGCAACGTTGTCCAGTATCGACCAGAGTTTTCTTGCTCCCCAGGCTCCCATGCTCACATGGTCTTCCTGGAAGCCGGATGTGGGAATCGAGTCAGCAGAGGCCGGATGCGCAAGGGTCTTGTTCTCTGAAGCCAGTGCCGCCGCCGTGTACTGCCAGATCATGTATCCGGAATTGAGACCTTCTTCTCCGTTTGTCAGAAAGGCGGGCAGATCATTTAGCTTTGGATTCACGAGTCTGTCTATTCTTCTCTCAATCATATTACTGAGGTCTGTAAGAGCTATTGAGAGGAAGTCTGCCACTAGAGCAACGGGCTCCCCGTGAAAGTTGCCTCCTGAAATCGCGTCCCCGTTTTCGAATATCAAAGGATTATCGGTCGCCGAGTTGATCTCGGTCTCAAGAACGGCTTCTGCATACTCGATGGTATCCTTGACCGCTCCGTAAACCTGAGGGATAGTCCTGAGTGTGTATGCGTCCTGAACTCTATCGCAATCGAGATGAGAAGTCCTTATCTCACTTCCCTCGAGAGACTCTCTAAGCTTTTTCGCAACATATGTCTGACCGCGATGAGGTCTTGCTTTGTGAACTCTCTCGTCAAATGGAGAGGTACTGCCCATCAGCGCATCGACGGACATCGCAGCTACAAGGATAGCTTGATCGAGTAGCCTTGAGGCAGTATAGGTTGAGCACCCGGCCAATCCGGCCATCAGGGCGGTTCCATTCAGAAGGCTGAGACCTTCTTTGGCCTTCAAAACAAGCGGTTCAAGGCATTTGCTGGCAAGTGCCTGTGAGGAAGAAACGAGCCTTCCGTCAACGAGGCAGTTCCCCTCACCAATAAGCGTCATCGCTATATGTGCCAAAGGGGCAAGATCGCCGCTCGCTCCAACGGAACCCTTTGCCGGAACAATCGGTACGATTCTATTATTCAGCAGATCGAGAATTCTCTGAACCACACACTTTCTAACTCCTGAATAGCCCTTCAGGAGTGAATTGGCTCTAACCAACATTACCGCTCTGACATGTTCCTCTTTCAGTGGTTCGCCCACTCCGGCCGCGTGAGAGAGAACGATATTTCTCTGCAGTGCGTCCAGGTCTTTCGGGGAGATCCGATGATCGGCCATAACTCCAAATCCCGTATTCACGCCGTAAATCGTCTTCTTCATGCTATTCGTTTCCAGAGACTCTCTTCTTTCATCGAGAAGTTTGGCAGAGAGTTCATTGATTGAGCAGAACTCATTTCCGAATGCTACATTGTAGAGACCAGAGAGTGTCAAATGTTCTCCATCGATCTGCACTTACCCACCTCCAGAGAGAGTTATCAAAATTGAAGAGTTTGTTCGATCTTTCATCATCAGGCAGTCTCCATCAGAAAAAGACTTACCACAATCGCTCTATCTAACCCACTCAAGGCCCGGAATCTCGACCTTCTTCTCGAGTATGCTGAAAAGCTTTGTGAAGAAGAGAACCACAACGAGATAAATAACGCCAACCACGAGATAGACTTCGAAGAACTGGAAGTTTCTAGAAGCTATGAACTTTGCCTGGGCCATAAGTTCCGGTGCTCCAACTATATAGGCTAGAGAGGTGTATTTCAGGAGGTATATGAACTCATTTGTCCACGCCGGGATAACTCTTCTAAACGCTTGGGGCATAATAATCTGCATTATCGCCTGCCACTTTGTCATTCCAAGGGATCTTGCGGCTTTCATCTGGTTCCCCGCAATGGACTGAATAGAGCCTCGCAAATACTCTGCTTGATAACATCCGCTGTTTATTGCGAAACCGATTATCGCCGCGGTGAAAGGCGTTAAGTTTATTCCAAGGGGCGGAAGGCCGTAGTACAGAATAAACAGCTGAACAAGCAGCGGAGTTCCCCTGATCACTTCAATGATCGCCGTAGAAATAGCATAG
This sequence comes from Mesotoga sp. B105.6.4, assembly GCF_002896535.1. Lineage (NCBI taxonomy): Bacteria > Thermotogati > Thermotogota > Thermotogae > Kosmotogales > Kosmotogaceae > Mesotoga > Mesotoga sp. B105.6.4. The sequence continues at coordinate 39,737 of NZ_JWIM01000009.1, forward strand.
AAGAACTTGTTTCCATATACTCTTGCAATTGCAAGAATCACGCCAATTACAAAGCCTATGACCACGGCTATAAGAGTCATTTCCAGCGTTACGCCGAGCCCTTCAAGGAGTTTTGGCCAGTGGTTGACAACGATCTTCCAGATTCTCTCCAATTCATTCACTCCCCGTACAGCTCGTTGAGCTTAAAGAGAAATTCCTTTGTGCGAGGGTTCTTGGGGTTCTTGAACATCTCTTCCGGAGAACTCTGCTCGACTATGTGACCGTGCTCCATGAAGATGATCTCGTCCGAAACGGTTCTCGCAAATCCCATTTCGTGAGTGACTACCAGCATCGTCATGCCGCTTTCAGCCAGATTCTTCATGACTGAGAGGACCTCGCCGATCAGTTCTGGATCAAGTGCAGAAGTCGGTTCGTCGAAGAGGATAATCTTCGGTTGCATGGCAAGCGCACGTGCTATCCCGACTCTCTGCTTCTGACCGCCAGAGAGCTGAGCAGGATACAACTCCGCTTCCTTCTCGAGCCCGACTCTTTTCAGCTCCTCCATTGCAAGGTCCTTTGCTGCGCTCTTTTCCATCTTCTTGACTTTTGTCAGGCCGACCATAACGTTTCTAAGAGCTGTAAGATGATTGAACAAGCCGAAATCCTGGAACACAAACCCTATCTCCTGACGAATCTTGTTTATGTTCTTTGCAGAAGTGATCTCTTCATTTTCAAGCCAAATTCTGCCGTCGTTTGGAGAGACTAGCATGTTGATGCAGGCCAGGAGAGTGCTCTTTCCGGTTCCGCTCGGGCCGATTATTACTTTGGTCTCTCCCTCTTTCATTTCGAAAGATACACCCTTAAGGACTTCATTATCGCCAAAGGATTTCTTCAGGTTCTCGACTCTTAGCACGACTTTATCGTTGGTCATCTTACCGTCTCCTTTATATCGAATCCGGGTACTGCAAGGCGTTTTTCCACGCTTCCCAAACTCTTGTTAATAACGATCGTAACGATGAAGTACATTGCGGCCACTGTGAGGTAGATCAACATGGGCTCATACTTCGTAGCAATAATGTATCCTCCCTGACGGAGAAGCTCTGTAACTCCTAGAGCGTATGCCAGCGAGGAGTCCTTCAGTACGATAGTGAACTCGTTTGTCCAGGGTGGAAGAGCGATCCTCACAGCCTGGGGAAGTACGACATTGATGAATCCATTCAAATTGGTCATTCCCAATGATCTCGCAGCTCTCATTTGAGTAGAACTTACGGAGTTGATAGCTCCCCTGAAGATCTGGGACTGATAGGCAGATGATCGGAAGCCAAGCCCGATTACGACCGCGGCAAAGGGAGAGAATCTTATTCCAATTCTAGGAAATCCGTAGAATATGAGAAAGAGGATCACAAGTTCAGGGATGCTCCGCAGAACTTTTTCGTAGACCGCGATGAATACCTTAAGCCATTTATTGCCGTACACTTGACCAAAAGAAATGGGGAGGGCCAGAATCAGGCCCAACCCCAGAGTTAGAAACGTTATTTGAAGTGTTACCCACAATCCTCTCAGAAGTGCGGGCAAAGAATCGACTATTAATCCGAGTTTATCTATGGCTACCTCCGCCCTTCAATCAGAAGTGCTTTAGATTAAGTTCGTTCAGTTTTCCGGATTCTTCGAGCCTGGAAATCCCTTCGTTGATAAGCTCAAGAAGCTCCTTGTTAGCCTTGTTTACTGCTATTCCGTAATCCTCGTAAGTCTTGATTATAGCAACGATTTTCACTGGTCTGACCTCAGCGAAGCTTTCAGCAACCGGTGCGTCCAGGACTATCGCATCCACATTCTTGTTTACAAGGTCAGTCATGGCGAGAACGTAAGTGTCGTACCTCCTGAAATCGCCTGTGAGGATCTTCGTTTCAACAAGATTTTCCTCTACCCAGATGTCTCCGGTCGTACCTGTCTGTACCCCTATGTTGTGTTTGCCAAACAACACAGTGACGCTCATTTCGCTGTCTTCTCGAACGACTACGCTCTGATCTGCTGTCCAGTATGGCTTCGAGAAAGAGACAACCTCTTCTCTTTCATCTGTAATAGTCATTCCGGAGATGACGATATCGAGGTTTCCCGACACGAGCGCGGCAATAAGTGAATCAAAGCTCATATCTCTGATCTCGATTTCGAAGCCCATCTCTTCTGCAATAGCGTTGATTAGGTCGATGTCGAAGCCTACAAACACCCCGTTTTCCACAGACTCGAAAGGCGCAAAGTCAGCGCTCGTTCCGACAACGTATTTTGCTCCAAAGGCGAAGCCTCCCAAAATCACCAGAGCAAGCATTACTAGCAATGTTTTCTTCATGATACCCCTCCTTAAACTGAAGATGAATTGATTGTATATCCATTTGCTTTCAATACTGAGAACCTGACTTTCTTCTTGCGCTATGGGTTCAATGCGAAATAGAACCACCGCAGTTGAAAATCGATCGCCCATGCTTTCAAAATCCCTTTTCGAGTTCGACTGTTGTCATCAACGGGTACCGAAACGGTGCCGAAAATCAGAGTGCACAGCGGATCGCTCATTGATATTATACTCTTTAGCAACACTTGAGCCAAAAACAGCTGTTAACATAGAGATGGTGATTATCATGAAATTAGGTATAGCATTGAGCGGTGGTATCGACAGTGCCGTCGCGGCCGCTCGATTAATTAGACAGGGAAACGATGTAATTGGTTATCACATGATCGTTATTCCGGGCAGTTCACTCGATAACCCGGCTGTACAAGAGGCAAAAGGCGTTGCCGAACACCTTGGAATAGAGCTGACGATCGTGGATCTAAGAGAAGAATTCGAATCGATTCTCGAATACTTTGTTTGTTCGTATATGAGCGGAGAGACGCCCAATCCGTGCGTGGTTTGCAACGATTCGATAAAATTCGGGTTGCTGCTGGAGAAAATGAGCTCGTTTGGAGTTGAAAAGATAGCGACCGGCCATTACGCGAGATTGGCCGCGCACGATAATGAGTTATTCATTGCGAGAGCTCTTGATAATTCAAAGGATCAGTCGTATTTCCTCTCGCGAATCAGGAAGAGCAAGCTCGGGAGAATTCTCTTCCCTCTAGGCGACACGACAAAAGAGGAAGTGAGGCAAGAAGCCAGTCGGCTTTCTCTTCCCGTTCATTCAAAGAAGGACTCTCAGGAGATTTGTTTCATACCTCACGGGGATTACAGAAGCTTTCTCAAGTCTCGTGGCGTGAAGGATGAACCGGGGCCTATTGAGGATGAAATGGGTAATCTTCTGGGAAGACATGCCGGGCTTTTCGGCTATACGATTGGGCAGCGAAAGGGGATCGGCATTTCGGGCGAGGGACGCTATTACGTGAAGAGGCTCGATACTGATAAGAACAGGCTTGTCCTCTCACAGAGGGAGAGATTAGTGTCCTACTCTCTCATCGGAAGAGATCTTAATTGGTTTATTGATCCGGCTGAAGCGTTTGATTGCGAGTGCAAGATTCGGAGCTCGATGAGGTCCGTTTCTGCAAGAGTATTCTTAATCGGTGACGATAGAGTCAGGGTGGACTTCCCCGAAGGAGTTTGGGCGGTTACACCGGGACAGCTTGCGGTATTCTATGTCGATGATTTAGTAGCCGGCAGCGCCTTTATCGAGGGAAATAGCGTTCTTGAAAGTGGAGACGACACGTGATAGAATTTTCGAGACAGGAAGTAGTTCAGTTGGTAGAACGCTGGTTTCGGGAACCAGAGGTCCGGGGTTCAAGTCCCCGCTTCCTGACCAGAGCAGGCCCTTCAGGGTCTGTTTCTTTTTTGTGAGAACCAGGGGCAATCACCTGGCTCTCCAGATGATCGTTTGTTTGAGTTGATCTGCTAGAATGTTCTTACAGAGAGTAGTTCTCTTTGTCTTCTCCTCTGATCGATCGATCTGGAGGTGGAACAAATGAAAAGGATAGGGTTCCTATTTCTGTTATTCTCTCTTCCTGACTTTGTCACCAAAAATGACGAAAGAGTAACAACGGTCTTTGAAACTCGCTGTAGAAGGGAGTTCTTTATTTTATGAAAAGAATATGGTGGTGGCAACTATAAGGAATAATATTTTCAGAATAATCGATTGACATTTAGACTTAGATATCATGTATGTGCAATAATGATGCAGGTTATAAGTTATGTTGATCTTTCTATTTATGTTTGGTTTTCTTTGATTTTAGTGGTATAATAGAGTATGTTTT
>NZ_JWIM01000042.1:0-1390 GCF_002896535.1 Mesotoga sp. B105.6.4
TCTCCTCGGACAGTGTTTTTTTCAGTTCCTCGTACTGCTCGATAGAGATCTCTCCGTTAGCCAATCTTTCTCTGAGAACTCTCATTTCTTTATCATATGAGGAGGAGACAGCCATTCGACTCTTCAAGATGTCGGGTTTAAGAAAGAATACTATAGCAAAGATTACTATTAGGAATCCAAAGAACATCATCGTATCACCTCTTCTATCGGGTACCTCCCCCTCCGGGGGTAGGGTTTTTTAATAATACTATAAATTCTATCGGATTTCAACCCAATACTTGAGGAATTTGTATAGCAGTATTAGGGCAAGGGTTAGAAGCAGAACCAATAGTGAAGAGAGAATGGATAAATTAGATTCTACTCGGCGAACCCGATTGCCGATCTGTTCTTATCATGACACCATCTGACTGAGTTAACGGATTCCATTTTCTAAAGTTTCGACCAGTTTCCTGCAGAAGTCAGGGATGTCCTTCACAACTCTTCCCCAAACTAGATTGCCATCAACCAATGCTGGCTCGTCTACCCAAACTGCACCAGCATTTATTAGGTCATCTTTTATTCCTTCGCTTCCGTCAGATTTTGAACCTTCTACGATTCCGGCTGAAATGCCGACAAGGCCCGCGTGACATATCATCCCAATAACTTTTCTCCTTTCATGAGCGCTCTTTACTAACTTTTTTACTTCTTCATATCGTCTCAGTTTGTCGGGAGCCCACCCTCCGGGTATAAGAACTCCATCCAGCCTTGAAACATCTATCGACTCGAAGTCTGAGTCGGATACTGCCTGAAGACATCCCTTACCGCTGAATTGCTTGTCTTTTTCTTTGCCAGCTATGATTACTTCTGCCCCTTCCTCTAGAAGACGCATCACGGGGACCCAGAATTCGAGATCCTCAAATCCATTTTCAACCAAGACCACCACTCTTTTTCCTTTAAGTCTCACAACACACCTCCTAAATGCTAAAGAGTTATTATAAACCATTCCAGAGTAGCTTCAATGATCTCCCTCACCTTATCTTGCCTGTCGAAAAGATCGAAGATGTGACCGGAGTCCTGTTCAAGCAGTCTGTTTACCCCTTTATGGTACGTAATGAAAAGTCTAGAGACTTCTGGTTGGGGAAAGACAAGATCATCCTTCAGACCCGAAACGACGAGAAGCGGTCCTGTGTAGGATACAATTTCTGCCACAGGATTCACTGAAAACAACTCGTCGAAAAACTCCTTTCTCAGCACAGTAATTCCCCCCCAAGAGATGCTTGCCACTATTTCCTCAAAGGGAGTCGCGTTCGTGGCTCGCTCGACAGAGTCTACTCCTAGCAGTGCGGAATATGTGTGAATGGGTATAGCAACGGCCGACCAGAGAGCAACACTCCTTACTCTGGAATCGCGG
>NZ_JWIM01000011.1:0-1410 GCF_002896535.1 Mesotoga sp. B105.6.4
TTGCCGAAAAGTCTTTACACTGGATAAATGAAATCTCTTCTGACGGACTGAACCTAAGGGAAGTGGAAGCTATGAAGAGATTCTATGTTTCCGTAGGGGCATTTCTCAATGGAATGGCCTATGCGGCAATTGAATCGGAGAGAGTAGAGAGTGATCTGCTGCAGATGGTGCGTGATACGAGAAGCATAGTTCAGCATGCGGAGGAAGTGGCCGCAATGATATCTTCTGCAAAGAACATAATACTCTCCACCGCTTCGACTGTCGCCGACATTATCTCGGGTAACTGGAGCGGCGTGGCACAGCAGATATCAATCGAAGCGCTGCTGGATGAGTTCGTAGATTATGTGAAGAACGACCTGCTCGACGATGTACTTGAGGCTGTGAAGAATAAGCTCAGGGCATATCTTTCCGACCCTTCAAAGGCCGAGGAGCTACTGAGTCTAATAAAGGGCGACATGGTCGGATGGGTAAGAAGCGGCGAAGACTCTTATGAGGGCAGCGTCAGAGATGAAATCCGCCAGGTCGTTTACACCGACCTCACCTACCGCAATTTCACAAAACCAGTAATCAGAGAGCTTGAAGAATCGCTGGCGGGAGCAGCGCGTCTGGCTTCATTGCCAATTTCAGATCTCGATCTCTACGCTGCTAGCTGGAGTATGAACAGGGATTTCGCGAACATGAGAACCGAAGTGATGGATCCTCTTCAAGACTGGTCTTTCATGGTTCTCGGAGAACACAAGAGAATCGACAACTGGGAAACGATCCTCGAGATCTTCGAAGAGACGGTTCCTCTGATTGTGGAGCTTCTGAGGCTCATGGAGTACAAAAACCCCGTTCTTGGCGATATTACAGAGGAGCTTTCGAAGCTCTCATATGTGCTGGATGCAGTCGGCCTCCTTACTCTGGCATGTGAAATATCATTGAAGGCCGATCAGCTTACAACTATGGCAGGGAAGCTAGATAGGGTCAACGACTATCTATTTCCCGAAGACGGTTACTAGAGGTCTTTCATCAATATCTTTTCCTCATCGTCCCACTCGTCCGTATCGACAAAGCCCAGCTTCAAGTAGAATTGGAGCGGGGAAGGGTCGTTGACGACACATGACGTGAAGAGCTTTTTATAACCCTGTGCTTTGAGATATTCAATCAACAGCAGGATAGCGTCTCTTCCATATCCCAGTTTCTGATACTTGCCCCCGATCATGAAGCGCCACATAGAGGCGTGCTCGACATCTTTCATTCTCGGATCTGGCGTGAAGTCCAGCATAATGAACCCCACCATCTCTTCTCCCGCATAGATTGCCCTGAACCACGCGTTCTTTGCGAAGTGGGCTTGAGCGATTGAAACCGCGTTTGAGGCCACGGCTCTCTCCTGTCCTTCCAGCAGGGTCTTGCTGAGTTTTATCGCAT
>NZ_JWIM01000144.1:0-2419 GCF_002896535.1 Mesotoga sp. B105.6.4
AGATTAAGTGATAAACTCAAGAGTTAAAAAAAGAAAGTCGGTAAACCATTCTTTCTATTTTTTGGTTTCTATAAATGGTTGTTCTAATTGTTCCTTTCTCCAAACAATCTTCAAACTATGAGATTTTATTTCTGCCCTTTGTTCGCTTAACGTTATCGGTCCAGTACCATCTGTTTCTCTCTTTTAGTATGCTGATGTAGTCTTTGCCTTTAATCATGTAATTGCCATCAGCGCCTATTAACCATTTGACCGAATCGCTTTGAATTTCGCGCACAATACTCTCTCGCTGCTTGAAACCACCAAGTAGTCTGGCTTCTGTTATGCTCAAAAAGTTGTCAAGCATGGAGCTTAATCTTACTTCTGCCATTATCATGGCGTAATCAGCAACATTATCAAACAGATACTTGCGCGTTAGAGGCTGAAAAACATAGCTTCTAGGTAGGATGGTGCCGTTAACCTTGGCATTTTCATTTTTTTGTATCATCTGTCCGAGGCTATCTTTCCATTGACGCAGATTGTGTTTAGTAGCCTTATCATCCATATACGCATCTTCACCTCGCGCGATTTTCCAGGCTAGGTCAAGGCCGGTAAAATATTCGGAGTCCCAATCTAGACTGAACTCCATTTTCAGCCCTACAAATGCGCCAATTGTATCCTGTATATCTTCAATGTGCGACTCAAAGTCATTCTTACCCGCGTTTAAATTAGCGCCTGGGAGAGTCGCTGTACCAGAAATTGATATATCAAAAAGTGGTACAGCGTTTCTCTGAATTTCAGATTTGAATACTAAATTGTTTTGTAATCAATGTAACATTTGATAGAATTTAAATGTATTATCTGAATTATGTTATTGGTTTGATTTTGAATCTGAAAATTGCTGGCTATCAGTGAGAGGAAGCCTTTTAGCGTAAACAATTATCATTTTGATAATTCGCAATAAATAGAGCAGTTCGTTAAGGAGGCCAAGAGTGAAACGAGTTAGTTCTCTTTTTGTGATTTTCGTACTTCTCTTCATGCTTGCTGGGTGTCCATCTATTCAGACTATGAAAGATTCTACTCTGAAGGCTTTATTGTTTAATTCTCTTTCAGTCCCAAATTTTGATCCAGAAATAACAGAATATACGATTGAGCTTCCAAGAGGAACAACTGAAGTACCTACGATAAGCACTGTTCCAAATATCGAAGGCGTAACAATCGAAGTGATTAACGCGGAAACAATTCCCGGAACAACTAAGATAATTGTAACTGCCTTGGATGGTGAAACTGTGACCACGTATCACATCTACTTCGCCGTACAGAAGAACAATGATTCTTCTTTGAAGGCCCTTGAATATAATGCGATACCCGTTCCGGGATTTAAGAATGATAAATTGAACTACGAAGTTATTCTTCCAGCGGGATCTACTTATTTGCCAACGATTTCAGCTACTGCAAATGACCCAAATGCAACTATCACTATAACGCAGGTTCTTGAGCTTCCCGGTACTGCTTTTGTTACAGTAACTGCGGAGGATGCAGTTACAGCTTCTAACTATTCAATTTACTTCATTCCTCAGTATTTCATTGAAGCGTCTTCGAATCCATCGGATGGGGGAAACATAACAGGTAGTGGTAACTATGTTCATGGAACTCAGGTAAATCTGACAGCCACAGCTAATGAAGGCTACGAATTTATTGACTGGACAGATAATGGAGTGCGGGTTAGCACAAATGCAAGTTATTCCTTTACAGCTAACGCGGATAGAGCTCTTGTGGCGAATTTCAAGTTGAAGACCTATACACTAACAGCAACTGCAGGAGTCGGTGGTACCGTAATACCCTATGGAATTGTTGAAGTAAAACATGGCGAAGATAAGCAATTCACTATTGCTTCAGATCAAGGCTGTGAAATAAAGGAAGTAATCGTTGACGGAGTATCCGTTGGCGCTGTGAATACTTACGATTTTGACAACGTTACCAGAAATCACACTATCCACGGCGAGTTCAAGTTAAAGCTTTACACTATTGACGTCTCTGCTATCCCTGAGACTGGCGGAACAGTGAGCGGAGGAGGCAACTTTAATCATGGAGATTCCGTTGAAATAATAGCAACAGCCAACACCGGTTATGAATTTATCGGCTGGACTGAGAATGAATTGCAGGTGAGCACAGATACCAGTTATTCATTTACTGCAACCGCGGACAGAACACTTGTTGCTAACTTTAGACGGCTAACTTACTCTATCACTCTAGACGTAAATCCCATAGATGGTGGATCAGTTAGCGGGGGCGGGGCCTTCTTACATGGAGAAGAAGTAACTGTTATTGCTACTCCTAATCTAGGGAAGTACTTCATAAACTGGACAGAAGATGCAGTTGAAGTAAGCAAAGAGCCGGTCTACACATTTGTTGCCACTAAGGACTGTAATCTTGTGGCCAA
>NZ_JWIM01000145.1:0-2544 GCF_002896535.1 Mesotoga sp. B105.6.4
CAATGTGGACTAATGACAAAAGCCTGCAACGAGAAAGAGTTGATAAGTCTTCTTGAAAGCTCAAAAGGGATAATCGAGAGCTTCAACGAGAGTTATGATAACTTGGAGAAAGCTTTGAGAAGTAGTGAATCAGACCTAATAGAGCTGATTGAATACTTCTCATTCTTTTCTATATTGCCGAAAGGAAACCAAAACCAGCAGGCAATATCAGGCAGGAGTGACTGGGTGAAGCGTGCAATCACGGCAACAAATTCATTTTTCAAGGATCTAGAGGAAGTATCCGATATGGTTATCACGGAACCATTTTCTGACGGCAAGTCTCTTTCGGACTTTGAAGGCTTTGAAGATTTTGTCCAAAGACTACAAGAGTCGCTTCCAAAACTTGATGACTGGCTTTCAATGAAGAAGAGTATCATTTTTCTTGAGAAGGCTGGACTGGAAGACTTTCTCGAAAGAGCGAGGGAAAGTGAAGTTGAATCCGATGTGCTTGACAAAGTCTTCCTAAAGGGTTTTTATAGCAACCTCTTGTCGGAGCTCTACGCAAAGGATGAGGTTCTAAACTCATTCTCCACAAGTGACCACAACCTTCTTGTTAAGGAGTTCCGGTTACTTGATTCAAAACAACAGCTGTATGCCAGAAAGAGACTGGCTTCTTTCCTCGCCCAGAGGATTCCGGTTTCCAATCTTGTGAATTCTGGAAGTGCCGAGACATCTATTCTGAGAAGAGAGATAGCCAAGAAGAGACGAAATAAATCAATCAGAAGACTATTTTCGGAAACGCCAAACCTCCTTCAAGTTCTGAAACCATGCATGATGATGAGCCCTCTTTCAGTTAGCGTATTCACCGATCCGGAAAAGTTCAAATTCGATGTCGCCATTTTTGACGAGGCCTCCCAGGTATTTCCGGAAGACTCAGTGGGAGCAATCATGAGGGCAAAGCAGGTAGTAGTTGTTGGAGATAACAAACAGCTTCCTCCCACAAGCTTCTTCAGAATCTCTGAACCCGATGAAGCCGAAATGACAGATGAAGAGAACGATCTGGAGAGTCTCGAAAGCATTCTCGACGAATGTAGCGCGGCTGGTCTTCCAGAAAAGAAACTTCTCTGGCATTACCGAAGCCGTCACGAATCATTGATAGCCTTCTCAAACTATCACTTTTACATGAATAGACTCAGCACTTTCCCCAGCAGCAGTTTTAATGGGCTTGATTCCGGAATATGCTTTGAATATGTTTCGAATGGAGTTTATGACAGAGCAAAGAGCAGAAAGAACATTGAAGAAGCTCGCAGAGTTGCCGAGATGGTTATGAGCCATGCAAGGACAAAGGCAGGTGTTTCATTAGGAGTAGTCGCCTTCAGTGAAGCTCAGCAGACAGCGATTCTTGATCGAATTGAAGAGCTTCGTTCCCAGGATCAGTCTGTCGAGGATTTCTTCGGCGAGGATAAAGTTGAACCTTTCTTCGTGAAGAATCTTGAGAATGTTCAGGGTGATGAGAGAGATGAGATGATCTTCAGCATTGGATATGGTAGAGATGCTTCGGGAAAGCTGACCATGAACTTTGGTCCTCTAAACAAAAATGGAGGAGAAAGACGACTCAACGTTGCGATAACGAGAGCCAAGAGGAAAGTCACTGTTGTAAGTTCGATAAGAGGAGCAGACATCTCTGCTGAAATACAGACCCCAGGAGTAAGAGCCCTAAGAGAATATTTGAACTATGCTGAAGAGGGAGGAAGCAGGGAATTCCTTTTGAGAGAGACCGAAAACACTGGCGGCGAATTTGAATCGCCCTTTGAAGAGGAGGTATATGAAGAACTCACAGCACGCGGGTTCAATGTGCACAAACAGGTGGGATGCTCCGGCTACAGGATAGACCTGGCAATTGTTGACAATGAACATCCTGGAAGGTATGTCGCAGGAATTGAATGCGACGGAGCCATGTATCACTCCGCGAGAACTGCAAGAGATAGAGACAGGCTACGCCAACAAGTCCTTGAGAATCTGGGTTGGAAGATCATCAGAATCTGGTCAAGAGATTGGATCTTCGACAGAAGTTCGGAAATCAAGAGAGTCATTGCAGAGATAGGAGCTGCTGGCTCCGTTTCAGAAAATACCGAAGCACTTAACATCAATGATGAGCTGATAGTCGAAAATCCTTTACCATCAATAAAAAGAGAAGAGACGACCCTTCCATTGTATGAAAGATTCTCACCTCATGACCTAACCAAATTAGTCTCATTGCAGAAAGTTATTCAATTGTATAGCCTTATTGGGGCGATAATTGAAAAAGAGGCCCCGGTTCATTTGGATGAGGTAGTGTCGAGGATTATCATGCTTTTCGATACTCGCCCTGATTTACTCCAGGTAAACTGGGATATGTATACAAAATCCGGGAATGTCTCCCGTAAGAGTTTACGGGAGTATGTTATGGCACAATTCCCAAGGGATTCATATGTTCTGCAGGGAGATTTTTTGCTCAAGCGCAACGAAAGGATACTTCCAAGACGATCGGCCAGCAGAGATGATATGAGAAAACCCGAACACATC
>NZ_JWIM01000146.1:0-1672 GCF_002896535.1 Mesotoga sp. B105.6.4
CAAGCATAAGATCCACCTTCACTACTCTCGGATTCTATCTTCTTTCTCAGATTCTTGAGACTTTCGTAGATCTCATCATACAAGACTATCTCGACGTTTTTCAGCGAATTTCGGAGTATTCGGAAGTCCTGCTTCATTGAATCGTTTTCAAGTTCCTTGCTGTGCCCAACTACAAGTATTCCACAAGGTCTTACAACAGTAACGCAATGACCTCTCTCAACTTTTATATCCCTCTCAATTGAGAGAGCCTGTGCTGATGCTAAGAATACATACTTTTCCAACTGACTTATCGCGGCAGCCATTTCAGTGCTCCAGTAGTAATTGTTGTGGCTTGTGTCATACTTAAGCAGCTTAGTATTTGGCTTCTTTATCTCATAGATATCCACAAAACCGTAGATATCATAAACAAGAAAGTCAGGCATGGAAGTCTTTCCGGTTTTAAGGTTCTGTTTTGGAACGAAATCGATATACCTGGAATCGAAGATGAATATGTTCTGCTCAAAGAACCTCTGCCATGTGCTTTCATTAGTTTTCTTCTCCAGTTTCTTCTCAAAATCAACCAGAAGATTATCCAGAGTTATCTCCTTAAGCTTAAGCACATTTCTCTCTATGAAAGGCTTTTTCGTTATCTTTCTTTCGAGAATCTTCATATAGAACGATTCTACTTGCTTTAGTTCTTTAGGTGTGAGTTTATCTACTATGGTTTCATCTAGGGACTTAATCAGCGCCTTTTTTGTTGACGTCAATACATCTAAATTGTCATCGAAATTCGAAAGCTCCGGGAAGCGATTCACAAAAAAGTCAATGATTGAGTGCTTAGCGTTCGTTTTGCCCTCCTCGATGTACTGTCTTGATCTATCCCTTATTCTCTGCAGGTCTCTTTCGTTAAGAATCAGTTTATAGCTACCAGCTCCTGTGGGTTTCAGCAAGGTTTGATTCGCTTTCGTAATCCTGAATTCGCTGATTGTTGCTTCTTTGTTGTCCAGGAACGCTCTTATCGCATCAGTGAAAAGATATCCGAATTTGTAATCAGTAAATCCGCCACCTACTGAATAGAACCCCTTTGGAATATTCTTCGTCCCTTCGTAGATTATCTCTTTGCATATGAAGTTCTTCGGCATCATGTAATGAAGTACCCCATCTTTATCGAAAAAAGCAAATACTTCGCTTCTCTTCATGAAATAATCGTAGTCTTCTTCTTTTATCTGAAAATCATCACTGATTTCTGGAAACTCGTCCTGGATGTCTTCAATGCGTACTCTTCGGGTTTCTTCTGGCAGATCGTTTGGGTATTTGACTTTGAAAGTTAGGAACGTATCTGTGGCTTTTAAGAATTGCAAAACCATCTACTCGCCCCCTCTATTTCTTGTCTCTCGGGGGACACGGATCATTTCCGTAGCTATTTCCAGCCCTTATTTTGCCATCTTTCCCGTGGATCTTTGTGTCTGTCTTCTGGTTCTTTGCGATTCTCTCAGCAATCTCTTGTGCTTCAGCCTGGGTGTCTACTATCCTTGTCGGTTTCTTCGCGCCGCCTTTCTTAACCTGCCATTTGTCACCTAATGGAGTGACATGAATGCTCTTTTTACCCATAGTCGATCCTCCTTTCAGGCTTTAATTCTCACAATTCCTGTCAACAACAACTGCATAAGCGATTTTTTCTTTAGCTCCCATT